>JACRDE010000637.1 GCA_016212935.1 Desulfomonile tiedjei
ATCCAGCAGGCTTTTTGATTCTTCGTAGTGTCTGTTGACCGCATCGAGATTCAGCCCGGAGTCTTTTACGATCCCTCCCTTGGATCCTGTGACCGCAATCACTGTTAGGCCCATTTCTTCAACCAAACGTGCCGCAACGGAACCGACGTTTCCGAATCCCTGAATTGCCGCCGTGGCGGACCCGGCATCTATTCCGGTGAGTTTCAATGCTTCTCGAACTGTTACGGCAACTCCTCGACCTGTGGCCTCAGTTCTTCCAAGAGACCCACCTATCTCAACCGGCTTTCCTGTGACCACAGCAGGAACTGAAAAGCCTCTGTGCATGGAATAGGTATCCATTATCCAGGCCATGACCTGCGGATTAGTTCCCATGTCAGGAGCAGGTATGTCGCTCTCCGGACCCATCATGATGCTGATTTCGGTTGCGTACCGTCGGGTGAGGCGTTCGAGTTCACGCATGGATAAGGCCTTGGGATCGACGACAACTCCGCCCTTGGCACCGCCGTAAGGGAGGTTCATCAGTGCACATTTCCAGGTCATCCACATTGCAAGTGCACGGACTTCATCCAAGGTCACGTCCGCCGAGTATCTTATTCCTCCCTTGGTTGGCCCTCGCACTACTGAATGGTGCACCCGGTAGCCGCGAAACATTTTTATTTCATGGTCATCCATTTCCACCGGAAAAGACACTGATAGCTCTCGTTTCGGGTACCGAAGAGTCTCCAGCACACCGCTCTTCAGGTTCATGTGGGCAACTGCTTTTTCAAACTGCGCCAGGGCATTTGCGTACGCGTTTTCTTCGTTTGCAGTCTCACGGTTGGTCATAGTCTTGGAAATCGAAAAGGGGCATTTGGATTCCTGCCTGGTTAGTTCTCTCATATCTGTCATGGATCTCTCCCGAAATCTTGCTTTCCCCATCTTTTGCAATCATTGCGTAAGAACGGTATCCGGTCAATCAAAATGAACTGATGTCCCGATCCGGCGCCCTAATAACCCAAATTTTAGTGTTGATGTAATGCTGCTTCAACGCGCACGGAAGAAACAGGAGGTCTCCTAATTCGCAGGCCAGGTTCTCCCTCACAGTGCAGCACTATTTCGACTTGAGATCGCGTACGAATTCGCCTTCAAATCAGTAAGATTGCGGAACCTTCTCTGTGTGAAGTAAGTCCTGCCAAGCACCTTCCAATGAATTTCGACACTGGCCGGAATACTCATTTCTCTCGGAGAAATGAGTATTCCGGCAAATGTTAGAAGTTCTTGAGGAGGGGTTCGGGGAGGACCTTCTTGTAAGAAGTTCCTCCCCGATTCTTCCCATTTGAATGCGAACTGGCATCAGCATATGCGCGGAAGCAACTCTCCGGATGGCTCGGCCATTATTCTGGACCCACCGATTCTGGTGGTAAGGACCACCTTGGACGGGTTGGCAGTCGTGACTTCGCCGATCAGGGCCGCGCCTCGAGCAACCGGGCAGTCACTCAGCAGATGCAGGGCCTCTTCTCCCAGTCCTTTTCCGACGACTACCACGATCTTGCCTTCGTTTGCAGCCTGGAACGGGTCAATGCCGAGGATTTCAGATGCAGCGGCAACCGATTCATCCACAGGAATGGCTGACTCGTCCACACGCACCCCTTTTCCGGATGACGCTGCTATCTCGTTGAGCGTAGCAGCGATTCCACCCCTGGTCGGGTCGCGCAGGAATTTCAGGCCTTCGCCAAGATTGAGAAGTCTCTCCACCACCGGCCAGACAGAGGCAGAATCGGATTCCAGGTCAAAATCAAAAGAAAACTCAGCGCGGCTTAGCATAACAGCCATTCCATGGTTACCCACCGGGCCACTCACCAGGATCTGGTCACCTTCGGAGATTCTCGAAGGCGAAAGGCTGAGAGGCCTTTCTATTCGGCCGATCCCAGAAGTGTTTATGAAAATTCCGTCCGCGCTGCCCCTGGGAACCACCTTGGTGTCTCCCGTGACCACAGCAACCCCGGCCTCGTCGGCAGCCTCCGCAACTGACTCGAGAATCGCTTGCAGCCGCGCCATCGGGAATCCCTCTTCCAGGATCAGACCCAGCGAAAGGAATACGGGCCTCGCTCCTGAACACGACAGATCGTTGCACGTGCCGTGAACGGAAAGAGATCCTATGTTGCCACCCGGGAAAAATATGGGAGATACCACGAAAGAATCAGTGGTGTAGGCAATTCGATCACCGAGACCGGAAAGCACTACCGAGTCCGGCAATTGTCCCAATTGACCGCGATCCAAACGAGGCAATATGAGCTCACGTATGAGCCGCCCGGTCATCTTGCCTCCTCCGCCGTGGCCGAGGAGAATTCTTCCGTCAGTGTTCTTGGGCATTTCTCAGACGGCTCCATATTTGTAGTACGCTGCGCAGGTTCCCTCGGAAGACACCATGCACGGTCCCACCGGATCTTCCGGTGTGCATTCCTTGCCGAACAGTCCGCACCTATCGGGGGTCTTGCTTCCAGTGAGGATCGCAGCACAAAGGCATCTAGGGTCGTCTTTCGACTCGGGGACATTCACAGGAAAATGCGCAGCCGCATCGAAACGGGTGTAAGGACCTTTGAAGGCCAATCCGCTCCCAGGGATCACGCCCAACCCTCTCCACGACGCGTCGGCAGGTTCGAAGACGTCGTACAAGATGTCTCTGGCCGCCCGGTTACCATCGGCACGGACCACTCGCTTGTAATCATTGACGATTGCCGATGTGCCCCGAACAGTCATACTCACCAGATCCCGTAAGGCGAGCAGTATGTCGAGAGGCTCGAACCCGCCTATTACACCGGGTTTATGGAAGTCATCCACAAGGTAAGAAAAGCAGTCCGAACCGATAATCGCAGACACGTGCCCAGGGAGCAAAAACCCATGAAGATCGTCTTTTGCCGCGAGAATGCGAAGCGGGGGATGAATGGTCTTGAAGGCCGGGAGAACGTAAAAATTTTCAACGCCTCTTGCAAGGGCCGCCTTCAGTGTCGCAGCAACTGTAGGGATTGTGGTCTCGAACCCCACGCCAAGGAACACCGTCGGACGAGGCGACTGTGCCACAGCGACTTCCACTGCATCCAGCGGTGAATAGACGACTCGAACAGTTCCCCCTTCCGATCTGAAGGTGGTCAGAGACCCCGAAGATCCCGGGACCCGGACCAGATCTCCGAAAGTGGTCACGCACGCGTCGTACTTGGCAGCCAAAAGTATCGCATGATCTATGAACCGCTTTTCAGTGACACATACAGGGCAGCCGGGACCGGAAACAAGCTTGACGCTCTCCGGGAACAGGCTTTTCAATCCGGCCGCGTGAATGGCCATAGTGTGGGTGCCGCACACTTCCATGAACCGCATTTGTCCGGAGTGTTTGCGGGCCAAATCCTTTATTTCACTGGCCAGAGCTTGAGCCGTACGGCGTTCGTCCCTTGGATTCAAAGGTCCTCCTCGTCGGCCGTCGCGGCTGCAAGTTCCCTGAAAAGATCCAGGCGGACTTGAGCTTCGGCCTCGTCCAGCACCTCGATGCCGAAACCTGCGTGTATGATCAAATAATCGCCTACCCGGGCGTTGGGAATCATTGCCAGGCTGACATCGCCTTTGACCCCACCGGCGTCGACTTTTCCGGTCCCCTCTCCGGTTAGTTCAACGAGTTTCATGGGAACAGCAAGACACATTCCGAGTTACCTCAATGTATTTCTGAAATGACCAGATTGAGATCTAGCGAGGGCGGATACTGCCTGGCCCACTGCGATGCCTCCGTCGTTCGGCGGTATGAAAGAGTGCAGCAGCACTTTAAGTTTTTCTGCGGTAAGGAGCCCCACAGCCCGTTCCGTGAGCAACTTGTTCTGGAAACAACCTCCAGTGAGGCCCACGGTCTCGATGCCGGTCCGTCTGGAAAGCTCTAACAAGGCCTCCGCGATCAGCCGTGCCACAGTGTTGTGAAACCTTGCAGCCACCCGCTCGGATGCAGCGCCATCAAGCATATCCCTAGCAGTCGCCATAATCAAGGCCGAGGAATCGGCAATCAGTTCGTTCCCTCGATGAAGCTCCAGTTTGTATTCACCTGTCTCGCTTTTGTCCGCGATTGCCTCCAGCCACATTGCGGCCTGTCCCTCGAACGTCACTTGCCTCCGAAATCCGGCGGCCGCGGCTGCTGCGTCGAAAAGCCGGCCTGCAGACGATGCCAGAGGGGAGTTGATGTTCTTTTTTACTGCTTCCAGCCAGAGCTTCACGCGTCCTGCATGTTCACCCATGAGCGGAATGAACTCTTCGGGGAGTTCACCGTTCTCGGCGAGTAAAGCCGCAAGTATGCGAATTGGTTCACGGATCGCAGCTTCTCCGCCAGGCAATGAAAAGGGCTTTATATGGCCCGCGCGGGTGAAATCCTTTACATCTGCGACGAGGAACTCCCCACCCCAGATGGTTCCGTCCGTGCCGTAGCCTGTGCCGTCGAAAACCGCAAAAACTGCTGGGCCTGGAAATGCATGCTGAAAAAGGAGGCTCACCGCGTGGGCATGATGATGAAACACCTCTTCTACTCTGATGCCCAATTCACAGGCAAGACTGCTGCTGAAATATTCAGGGTGCGGATCTACTGCGACAAGGGACGGCGCGGCCTCAAGGTAATCGGTCAATACCTGGAGCGACTGTTTGAAATAGTCTTGACCCACCGGAGACGCGAGATCTCCAACGTGTGGGCCAGGCACTAGTTGATCTCGCTTGATCACTGCTGCCGCGTTTTTCAGATCGCCGCCTGACCCAAGAATCACAGGCTCCGCATTGCAATTCTCCGCTTTTTCCCCGGAATCCGATCTGAGTACGAGCAATGTCGGATGAATTCTAAACTCCCCTGGGACCAGGCCCCGGGATCTTCTGAAAACTGTCACGTTGTCAGCTATCACTCTGAAGATCGAGTCATCGGTCCTTAGAACTATTTCGCGGTTGTGAAACAAGAATCCGTCGACCAGATCCTTGATTCGATCCAGTGCTTCCTCGTTGTCTCTTACGATGGGCTCCTCAGAGCGGTTGCCTGAGGTCATTACGAGAAGCTCGGGTCTCTTTTCGCGCGGGATTTCCGGATGATTGAAAAGCAAGTAATGAAGCGGCGAATACGGGAGCATCACCCCCAACGTGCCCACAAACGGAGCCACATTGGGAGCTGGGCTGGTGCCGCGGTTTTCCATGAGGACAATAGGTGATACCGCTGAAGTGAGCAGGTGTTCTTCGATTTCGGTTACCGTGCAATAACGCCTTACAGTATCGATGTCCGCTGCCATTACGGCAAAGGGCTTTTCCGCACGACCTTTTCGGTCTCGAAGAGTATTCACTGCATTCTCGTTAAGAGCGTCGCACGCGAGATGAAACCCGCCGATTCCCTTTACGCCAAGAATCTTTCCTGCCATGAGCATTTCCACCGCTTTCAAGATCGGGTCACCCTCTACGGCATGTCCTTGGTTGTTCGCCAACCATAATCTTGGGCCACATTCAGGGCAGGAGTTAGTCTGAGAATGGAATCTGCGATCCTCCGGAGTCGAATATTCGGCCGCGCATCTTTCGCACATCTTGAAATCAGCCATGCTGGTGCGTTCGCGATCGTACGGAAAAGCTCGTACTACAGTGAATCTGGGGCCACACAGAGTGCACGTTGTAAAAGGATACAAGAATCTTGGATTCTTGGCGTCGAAAAGCTCGTCCACGCACTCCTTGCAGGTTGCAACGTCCGGAGGAATAGGCGTTACGGTGCGTTCACCCTGAATGCTGGCCTCTATTCGGAATCCGGATTCTCCCAGTGGAGTGACATCCTGCACGACGGCGCTTTCAATTAGGCCGGGAAACGGTATTGCTGCAGGCAGTTCCTTCACAAAGCGATCGCATTGCTCAGGAGATCCTTCGATCTCTATGCGCACCCCTTGTGTGGTGTTCACCACCCATCCGGCAAGGCGCAAGCGCGAAGCCACGCGATACACCGTAGGCCTGCAACCTATGCCTTGAAGCACGCCTGTGAGCACTATGTGTTTCCGCACTGTTTTATTGGGGATTCCGCTCTGAGTTTCGTTCACATCCCGACCCTTCAATAGCATTTCATCAAGTTACCAATTTTCAAGCGAAGACGGAAGGAACTAACAGGACATATGCTTTCGAGTACCAGGATCCCTGCGGGGCTGGTATACCATAGGGATTCTCAAAAATAATCGCGAAAAAGATTTGGTGGCGACGGGCATCTGGCCCGTCATTCCTAATAGAGGCTGGAAGCCTGTCCCACCACGCTGCATCAAGCTCCGATCCGTATCGGTTAAGGGGTCAAAACTTGTGTGAATTGCCATAGTATGGCTATTCACACCGATAGTGGAGGCAGAGCCTGGGAACGAGAAAAATGGTATTACATCCGAATGGAAAGGCTATCTTACAGTGATGGGAAAACGGGTACCGCGCGCCAAGCCGCGCGCGGTACTAGGAGGCCCACCAATTGACAGGAGTGGGACCAGACCGGAAGGTCGGTCTGCCCGAGCGGGGTGGGACTAGGAGATTCAAGAAAATAGGACGCCGCATTTCTCAGCAGGGTGCCGGAAGGTAAGAAACCAGCGTCCCTTTAATCAGTATTCCGTATGATAGGCACCAGCCACCCGTGGTCCGGTACTGAATATGATACTATCAATATATAAATATCATGATAATGTCAAGACCATCGAGAAGAGAAAATTCCAGGCACTCGAGATTTTCATTCCGGCAGCTAATGAGGTCAATGTGCTTTTAATAATTGCGTCAGCAGGCTAGTCGGATTATTGTATGTGGGAACTATGTAGACACCTGGGACTCCAACTATTTGAATATCTCGTAAGACAACCAAGGGGTTACATGATGGCCACGAAAAAGTTGATAGCTGCTATCGCCGTGTTTCTGTTGATAAGCGCTCCAGCACTCGCTCTTGCCGGGCCGAAGGGGTTTTCAGGCTCGCGTGGAAGCAGCGCGTTCAAGTCCAGACCCAGTCCTAGTCAAGGCAGTTCCGCTGTCAAACCCGGAGAGCAAGGCCAACCCAGGACAGGCACTATTCAGGACCTGGGTGTGAACCCTTCAACCAAGTCTCCCGCAGATATGGTCAGGAACCGACCAGGCACTGAGACTCCGGCTGGCATGCCTCCTGGAGCCGGACCGGCTCCGCAGGCTGCTGCTCCGGGATTCATGGGATCCGGTGGATTCGGGTCAAGTTGGATGACCTGGGGCTTCCTCGGGTATTTGTTTGGCAGGGGTCATCAAACCACCCAGAAGCCGATGGAAAAAGAACTTGAATTGATTCCGGATCCAGTTGAATACAGATAAGAAGGCCTTATTATTGCAGAATGCGGATTCGCCGCAGCGAAGAACTGGTGTGGATGCGTCCTCTTTCCCTTGCATTCACTTCAAATGAATGCGCATTGGTGTCAGTCAAACAATGCTCGGCCAAGATCACTGATCCGGGAGATTCCCGTCCTTGTCACTGACGAACTCAACTGAGACTGGTTGAGATTAGAGCTAGGCGCTATTATTCGGCTGAACCCGAGTCTGGCCGCTTCGTTAATTCTGGCGGTCACTCTGGAAACGCTTCTGACCTCCCCGGCGAGCCCGATTTCGCCAAACACAAGGGTGCCCGGCGGAATGCTCCTGTCCATGAAAGACGACAGCAAGGCCGCCGCTATTCCAAGGTCAGCGGCAGGTTCAGTAGCGCGTATTCCTCCCACCGCGTTGAGAAATATATTCTGATCACCCAGGACTAGCCCCAGTTTCTTTTCAAGAACTGCCACTATAAGTGCGAGGCGTTGGGAATCAACACCGAGACAAGTTCGCCTTCCGGGACCTGGAACCGGCCCAGTCACAAGAGCTTGTATTTCAGCCAGTATGGGTCGAGTACCCTCCACAATAGCGATCACTGCCGATCCGGAAGCGTCCTGAGGTCTCTCGGACAGGAACAATTCCGATGGGTTTGCCACTTCGATCAAACCCGAATCGGACATTTCAAACACTCCGATTTCACTGATCGATCCGAAGCGGTTCTTCACTGCCCTGAGTATTCTGTATGGGTGACCCCGCTCTCCCTCAAAGTACAGGACGGCGTCCACCATATGCTCGAGAAGTTTCGGGCCTGCGAGGTCCCCTTCTTTCGTAACGTGGCCTACGATAAAACACGCAGATGAACCGCGTTTCGTGCTCTGTAGCATGCGGCCCGCAACTTCTCTGACCTGGGAAACGCTTCCAGGCTGAGCTTCCGACGATCGTCCGAAAACCGACTGCACGGAATCAAGCACTATTACGGACGCTCCGGTCTGCTCGATCTTGTCCATGATGGTTTCGAGCTCATTCTCCACAAGCACGAGGAAAGCGTTTCCTCCTATTCCCAGCCGGTTTGCGCGCAGTTTCAACTGATCGAAGGATTCTTCTCCTGAGACGTACAGGACTTTCTCCCCTTTTTGCGCCATCTGTCCGAGCCCCTGCATGAGGAGCGTGGTTTTTCCTATTCCAGGGTCACCGCCTATGAGGATAACGCTCCGCCGGACTATGCCCCCGCCCAGGACACGATCCAGCTCTTGGAGCCCGGTTTTCATTCGTGGTTCGTGAACGCTCTGGATGTCCGATAGCGGCACCACTCCAGGCTCTTCGTCGCTGCCTGGGATTCGGAGCGAGCCTGACCGCTTTGACGCTGAGATGTCCTTTTCGGCGACAGTATTCCATTCCCCGCATCCGGGGCATCTGCCCATCCACTTAAGGAGCTGTTTACCGCATTCCTGACAGACAAAAACGGTTTCGGTCTTCAATAATGGTCTCCCAATCGCAAAAATAGGAAAAGATTACTATGGCTGCGGCTTGCGCCCCGAACGTACAGTGATACAATTCTACCATGACTGCGACTCATTATCGCTCCCTGTCTTCATGGCTTAAAGAAAAGTTCGGAGAACCTGTGCGAAAGATCACTGTGGATGCGGGCTTAGGGTGCCCGAATCGCATTGATTCGGACGGTTGCATCTACTGTAATCCCAGAGGGTCCGGTACGGGTGCGCTCAAACAAGGATTGTCGATTTCGGATCAGATAGCTCGCGGCATCGATTTTCTGTCGAGACGTTACGGCTGCAAGAAGTTCATAGCGTACTTTCAGTCCTTCACGAACACTTACGGGCCTCCTGAGGTCCTGAAAAGGCTCTACACGGAAGCCCTTGGTCGACCGGAAGTAATAGGGCTTGCAGTGGGTACCCGCCCGGACTGCGTCCCAGACGCTGTACTGGATCTGCTCGCAGAAATCGCCAGAGACAGGCTGGTGTGGGTGGAATACGGACTGCAATCCGTGCATGGACGTACCCTCAAGCTCATTAATCGGGGTCATTCGGCCGAGGCGTTCTTTGATGCTGTCCGAAGGTCGAGATTCAGAGACCTGCTCACAGTCGCTCATGTAATTCTTGGGCTCCCTGGTGAATCGGTGGAGGAAATGCTGGCGACTGCCTCTGCCGTTGCAGAATCGGGGGTAAACGGAATAAAGCTGCACCCCCTCTATGTGATCAAAGGGACCGCGTTGGAAAGGATGTTCACCCAAGGCCTTTACAAGCCTCTGAGCGAGATAGAAGCGCGAAACATAACTATAGCAGCACTTGAAACGCTCCCCGCGGAAATGATTATCCACCGATTGACTTCCGACCCTCACCCGGAAGAACTGCTGGCCCCGATGTGGATGCTTGACAAGAGAGGAGTGCGAGCACGCCTGGAACAATCCATGCGAGAGAGAAACCTGAGGCAAGGATTCAGAGCGGCAAGTCTGGAAGAACGGTCAAAACCTTATTAAGCCGGGGGAGCACCGGAGCAGAACCCCCGGCGCCCGGTTGAAAATCCGTTGAAAGGCAGCTACAGAATCGTGCGAATGCTCCGGCTGGTGAGGCAACGCGGATTTGATTGAATCGAAAAAAAGACACCAAAACTATTCAAGAACGAATATTACTTCCGCGGTGACACGATATTCCTGAATCTCGTTGGATTCGCACATCACCCTGAATTCGGTGATCTTCATACCCGTAATGTTTCTCAGGGTTTTATTCGCTCGTTCGAACGCCAGCTTAACTGCTTCATCGAAGCTGTTGGGGGATGCTGCAATAACTTGGGTAACTCGGGCTACTCTACCTTCTGGCATCATCATTTTCCCTCCCTTGCCGGCTGCCTCACAATGATAGACTAGAAGATAGGGGCGATGATTGTCAACTTTTCTTGTCTCCCCCGGAGGTATTAGTTCTATTTGCCCTGGAGGATTTACCGGAACTCTCTTTCAGGAGCCCTTCAATCTTTTCCGTCTCCTCCTCCGTGAAGGGCCGGAATGTTCCCACAGCGAGAGGACCGAGCTTGAACGGCCCGAACCCCACTCTTCTAAGCTTTCTTACCGGGTGCATGATCTTGTTGAAAATCCGCTTGATTTCGTTTTTCTTACCTTCGAAGAGGGTGACCTTAATCCAAGTTGTGGTCTTTTGGCGTTTGATTACTAAATAACTCACTTCTCCGATGCGTTCACCTTCCCCTATACTCATGCCCCTCCGTATGGCGCTGAGCGTGCGATCGTCCGGAGTTCCCCGCACCTTCACGAGATAGGTGCGCGGGATCTTGTTGGAAGGGTGGCTGAGTTTCTGAGCCAATTGCCCGTCATTAGTCAGAATGATCAGTCCTTCCGCGTCGAAATCGAGTCGCCCTACGGTAAATAGTCTCTTTTTCAGGGGCTTAAGAAAGTCGCTTAAACATGGGCGCTCCTCCGGGTCACTCATTGTTGAGACCACGTTCCTGGGTTTGTTGAACAGGAAATACGATTTCACCGCATCCGGAGGACGCAACAGCTTTCCGTCCACCTTGATGTGATCCTTTTCCGGATCTGCAGAAACAGTGGGATCTGTCATTACCTGGCCATTAAGGGTTACGCGGCCGTGGAGAATCAGCTCCTCCGCTTTTCGGCGAGATGCGAGTCCTGAATCCCGGATGATCAATTGAATTTTTTTCTGCGGCATGGGTAAGGGCACTCCTTGTTTTAAAAATCCGTTTCAGAACCTGTGGTCAGGCATTAAGAAAACGCAAATCGCCGTTTCAGCTTTTCGGAATTCGTGCAGGCACAGGGAATCCTGTTTTCTTAGAGATTTCTACACAACGTGCTGGAACATTACTTTCACGGCCTTTGATACTGAGCGATCTCTCAAGACTCCGAAGGCCTGCCGGTAATCCTGCAGCGAGAACCTGTGAGTGACGAGATCGGCAATGGGAAGACATCCTTCCAGGGCCATTTCCAAGGCCATGTCGAAAGTCTCTCTTGAATCTGACTCTTTCCCGGAAAAGGAGGTCGCGACCACATTCAACGCTTTGAACCACAACGGGGCCGGATCCAGGTCGGAAATGGCCCTCATTCCCATCAGCACAAGCTTCTTTCGTTCTCCTGTGAGGTAAAGCGCATCCTCCACATTCTGTTTAGTTCCGGTCGTTTCGTATACCAGGTCTGCCCCACCTGCAATCGCCGGCCTGCCGGTCTCGGGATAGCGTACTATACCACCGACGAATTCAGAGACTTCCTCGAACGCGGTTCCGTGGCCTTGCGTGAACGCCACCCGGACGTTCGAGAATTTTCGAGCCAAATCTCCCTCGAACGGGTGTTCGGCCAACACCAGAGTTTTGTTCTTGTAGCCTGTCATCTGCAGTGCAATCAGCGTTAGCAGACCCAAAGAACCTGCTCCCACGATTACCACGGTGTCACCTGCAGACGGGGAGTGCTGTAAAACGGCTCTCAATGCCCTTGCAAACTCAGGGACCATTATCGCAAGGTCGGTTTCGACGCTATGGGGTATCATCCTGACCTGGCTCTTGTGTGCTATGAATGAATCCGCCCACCCACCGAAAGTACTCTTGCAAGCCCCTATTATCACTCCGGGCCCTGGAGCCCCTTGACCGAAATTATGGCAAGAAGAAGGGTTACCGCTTGCACATGAAACACAAGGCGGGTCTATGCCTCTTGTTCGGCATGACAGAAGAGGGTTGATCACTACTCGCTCGCCAAGTTCGATTCCCTGGACATTGTTACCGATCTCCGTTACTATGCCCACGTTTTCGTTTCCTGGCACATAAGGGAAAGTGATGAAGGATGAAAAAGGGAGGGGATCGCCGTTCAGCGCCACCGATTCGTCCAGATCGGATATTCCTGAAACAATCGACCTGACTTTCACCCAATCCGGGCCGATCAAGTCAGGTTCGGGGATTTCGCCAAGTTCCAGATACACAGCGGGGGTATTCTCCGTTTTTCGGAAAAGCTTCGCCTTCACGCGGTCCCAGGCTTCCGTTCGGACGCTCAGTTTAGCAGATAGTGCTTTCATGCAAGCCTCCCGTATCATCGACCGGTTGCTCTAGTTAGTTTTCTCCGCTGGTTTTGTCAAGGACGTTCAACCTATTTAACAAATATCCACCGCAATCGTCGACTTGACAAGACACCCGGGATCGCCCATCTTATTCAATAAAGGCTGGTTTCATTGCCTGTGTGCCTATTTCGTGATATATTGATTTCACTATCTCAGAGACGATTGATCGGAGCAAGTTCTTGAACGGCGTATACAAGAATCTCGGCCTATGGCTGGTTATTTGTCTTGTAATGATTTTTCTGTTTCATCTGTTTAACCAGACCAAACCGAACCAGAAGGAAATAACTTACAGCCAGTTTCGTCAGGAGGTCGATCAGGGCGCCATAAAGTCCGTGATTCTACAGGGGAGTCGGATAAAAGGGTCTTATGTGGACGGAAGTGGAAATTTCAGAACTCTCGCACCGCCCGATACGGAACTGATTCCCACCTTGATGAAACACAAAGTTGACATTCAGGTCATGCAAGAGGACGACAATCCCTGGTACCTGACTGCAATCATATCATGGCTCCCCATGATATTCCTGATAGCCATATTTGTCTTCTTCATGCGACAGATGCAGGCGGGCGGAGGCAAGGCCATGAGCTTTGGCAAAAGTCGAGCCCGACTGATCACTGAATCTCAGAATAAAATCACTTTCCAGGACGTCGCGGGCGTTGAGGAAGCAAAGGAAGAGCTGAAAGAGATAATCGATTTCCTCAGAGATCCGAAGAAGTTCACGCGGCTCGGTGGCAAGATCCCAAAGGGAGTCCTCCTTATGGGCGCGCCGGGAACAGGCAAGACCCTGCTAGCCAAGGCGGTCGCGGGAGAGGCGAGTGTCCCTTTCTTCTCAATTTCAGGATCGGATTTCGTGGAAATGTTTGTGGGCGTGGGCGCTTCCCGCGTCCGGGATCTCTTCATTCAGGGCAAGAAACACGCTCCTTGCATAATTTTTATCGATGAAATCGATGCGGTCGGACGTCATCGAGGGGCAGGTTTGGGCGGCGGTCACGACGAACGAGAGCAGACCCTTAACCAGCTCCTGGTGGAAATGGACGGTTTCGAAACCAATGAGGGAGTGATCCTGATCAGCGCCACAAACCGGCCGGACGTTTTGGACCCGGCGCTCCTGAGACCGGGCCGCTTCGATCGGCAGGTGGTGGTTCCTCCGCCGGACATCCGTGGACGCACGGCGATACTGAAGGTTCATACCCGGAAGACCCCCATTGCTCAGGACGTAAACCTGGAAACCATCAGCCGCGGAACCCCGGGGTTCTCGGGTGCGGATCTTGCCAACCTTGTGAATGAGGCTGCAATCAATGCGGCACGACGCAGCAAGAGCCTCATAGAAATGACGGATTTTGAATTCGCCAAAGACAAAGTTCTGATGGGCGGCGAACGCAGGAGTATGGTCATAAGCCTGGAAGAACGTCGAAATACGGCATTTCATGAGGCGGGTCACGCTTTTGTGGCGCGTATGATGCCTGGAACCGACCCGATTCATAAAGTGACAATTATCCCGAGAGGTCGAGCGCTGGGAGTCACTCAGCAGTTGCCGCTTGACGACAGACATACATATTCCAAGGATTACCTCCTCAGTCAGATTGCAGTTCTGATGGGAGGTCGGGCCGCGGAGGAAGTATTCCTCAATCATATGACCACAGGAGCCGGAAACGACATCCAGCGTGCAACCGAGCTGGCTCGCAAGATGGTCTGCGAATGGGGGATGAGCGAGCAACTCGGACCTCTTACCTTCGGTCAGAAGGAAGAGCAGATTTTCCTTGGCAAAGAGTTCGCTCGGCATCGGGACTACTCCGAGCAGACGGCCAGAAGCATCGACGATGAGATTCACAGGATGGTTGCCGACCATTACGAAAAAGCCAAGAAAATCATTGAGGAAAACAAAGAGCTGGTGGAGCACATCGCTGAAGCCTTGCTCGAAAGAGAGACTTTGGGTGCTACCGAAATCGAGACTCTAATACAGGGACAAAAGCTCCCCGAA
>JACRDE010000632.1 GCA_016212935.1 Desulfomonile tiedjei
AGGTCATTCAGCGACGCAACCCCCAAAGCCGCAGAGATTCTGGATTCAGAACCAAAGAGATTGGCAACTACCGGCATTGAAAAGCCTTCGACATTTTCGAACAGCAGCGCTTTGTTGCCACTGCTGGGTCCTTTCACGATGCGATCGGTAATTTCGGTGATTTCCAAATCTCGGCTCACCGGAACGGTTATCCGCACCAGTTGATCCGTTTGTTCGAGATAGCTTATGAATTCTCCCATATCCTGGAACGACATTGGAATCCCCTATCCGTATTCGCTTGAATTCAAGTAACGATGGCCGACTGGGACCGCCCGAACGAGATCCGGAAACCGGATACAAACCTCACGATGCGGCACTGTTTCATGTCATTCGCTTTTGCATCCGAATTTGATAATAAGGACTTATGCTAATGACCAGGTGGTCATTCTATAGGGTTCATTTCAGTTGATCAAGCCAAAAAAGGGTCGCCAGTCGAATGATGCATAGAGGACAAGATGTGAAGGCTGCTAGATATCAGCGTGCCATGTGAACTAGGATCGAGCCCGGTGAAAGAAACTGATTAAGCGAGGAGACAACTTGTGGCTCGAAAAGTGGGATTCGGGGAACCCGATAGTTCACGGATTCCCCGGAATCAGAGCTATTCGGCAGTTTCGGCCTTAACGGGCGGAATGTAGTTGGGCGCAACCGGTAGGGACTTGTTTCGCCCCACAGATTTGGACCATGCTATGGCCACCGTTCGATACCCTAAATGAGCGAACTTCGAAAACGGAAGATACAGCAGAAGTCCTAATACAAACATCAGGTGGATCGTATAGAGAGTGTATGTGGCTCCAACCAATCCAGTCCACCTGGACAGTTCGGTCAAGAGGCCGCTGGCCCCTGCCCCGAAAATCACAAACAGGAAAAACCAGTCGAAGTACGCACTTGTTCCTGTCTGGTCAGGTGTAGTCAGCCGCCGGACCAGCATTATTGCCAATCCCAGTACGAAGGATATGGCACTGGCGTTGCCTAATATCTTGATGGGAACAGTACCCGGACCATTTTGAGAAGGCGGTTTCAGGCCCAAGATATCGTAATTGAAAGCCACAATCGCTGTGGTCACGAAAAGGCCCATCATCCCCCAGAAAGCCAGCAAGTGAGCGGCATAGCGTATGTTGTTGGCCTCGCACTCCTTGAAGGTGGTGTGAGGCAGAATCTCCTGGAGCGATTCGATAAGGCTGGGTACAAATGGCGTGCCGGATCCGCTAATGCCCACTGGATTGCTGGATTCCAGTTGTTTCCAGTAGCTCTTCAAACTCATTATGAGAGATACCGCTCCGAAGACAAGCGCTGCAGTGAAAATTACCTGAAGCAGCGGCAGGTAGATGAACCCGTCCGGGTGCGCTATGGAATGGCTTGAATATTTGATCGGACCGGATGGGAAGGCCCAACCGCTTATGTACACGATGAAAAGAACTACAGCTATCGGGATGCCCACTGCCAGGACGAACATTCCCGGGGTTCCCACTAGCTTGCCAAGGAACGACGGCCAGGAGTTCTCCTGAATATTCATCTTGCGAACGGCCTTGAGCACGTCGCCAGGATTGGCGCCACGCGGACACTGCGTAGAACAGTCATTGCACTGATGGCAAAGCCATACGTCCGGATCGTTCAAAAGCCGATCTTTGAGGCCCCACTGTGCCCATATCATTTCTTTCCGCGGATAGGGGCTGTTATCCGGGGCTATCCGGCATGCCACCGAACATGTGGCACACTGATAGCACTTCTTCAGATCGCCAGCGCCAGCGGAAATAAGATCCTTGGTAAACTGAAGATCAGGTTCGGCGATTATATCGTTTGCCATAAGTAAAGCCTCCTTAGAAACCTTTGTACGGGTTGGGATCGAATCCAGCTAGCGTCTCCATGAAATCATTAATGATTTGCGGAAGCTTGTGATATTCGTCTATGGCCAACTGGTGCACGGATATGCGTTCCGATTCCAAAACGAGTCGCTGGAGGGTCTCAGCGATCTTGCTCATCCTGTATTCGGCCAGTTCGCTGCCCTTCAT
>JACRDE010000633.1 GCA_016212935.1 Desulfomonile tiedjei
CTTCCACCGACTCATGCGCCCTGGAACTGAATGCCTTCCGTCTGAAATCCTTTGCCGTAACCCCGGAAAAGGCGGCTAAGGACGGCGTTGACTCATACAACGGATATGCCTTCACCGAGCGAGGCGTCTACAAACCAGGGGAAACAGTTCATTTCAAGTTCCTGGCAAGGGCCTACAAAGAAAACAAAATCGTTTCACCCGCGGGACAGAAGGTGAACATACAAATAGTCAATCCGCGGGAGGAGGTGAGCTACAGCAAAGAGTTCACTCTGGGAGAATACGGATCGTGCTACGACACCTTTGATGTCAAGAACTTCTATCCAGTGGGCACTTACACCCTGAATATCTCCGTGCCGAGGTCCGAAGGCAAGGCTGACTCTTTCAGCACTACGGTTATGGTTCAGGAATTCAAGAAGATCAGGCACTTTGCCACGCTTTCACTGAAACGCCAGCGGGTCGCAGGTTCGTTTATAGGGGTCAAGCAGGACGAAGACTTCCTGATTGCAGATATAGCCGGTCAATACTACACAGGCGGCCCGGTGAAACACGGCAGGGTGCGCTGGAAGGCCTCTCTGGTCCCTGTGGTAAACAAGATTTCCGGATTCGACGCGTACTTGTTCGGAAACGAGGATGAATCCACGCAATTCCTGGAATCAGGTGAGTCATTGCTGGACGGCGAAGGAAAACTCCGCCTCACAGTTCCGCTCGACCCCAGGCTGCTGACCGGAATTTACGGTGTGAAAATCTCAGCCACTGTGCTGGACGTGGACGGAGAACCCGCAACTGAGGTCGAAACTTACAACCCGGTTCCTCAAACTCTTGTGGGTATCTCGGGTCACCCCAGACAAGTCCAGAGCGGATACTCTGCGCCTCTCAAGATCGTGGTAGTGGACCGCGACGGAAAGAGAATCCAGTCCGGAACCGTCCAGGCACGGATAATGAAAAAAGACTGGTTTTACGTCCAGAAACGCGACGAGCAGGGCAATATCAGTGAAAATTGGGAAGAAGGATGGATGAACACACTGACGTCTCAGGTGCCGTTCACCAACGGCGAATCGACTTTTCAGTGTGAGTTCAATGAGGGCGGTAATTATTTGTTGGTTTTCACGTATTCCGACGAAAGGGGGAAATACTCAAGTCAGACACTCTTCAAAGTGGGATGGGAGGAATACGACAACTGGGCCAGAGACAACCGTGAAAAAGGACCCCGTACGGGTCGTGAGATCCTGCTGTCAATGAACAAGAAAGATTACCGGGTTGGTGAATCCGTAAAGGTGGAGTTCAACGTTCCCAGACCGGTGAGAAAGTGCCTGATCACCCTTGAGAAAGGCGAGATCCTGGACTACCGGGTCGTCGACGTAAATGGAACCAACGGAAAATATCAATTCACCACCACCGCCGACTTCCAGCCCAACGTGTACATTTCCGTGCTCGGCGCTGCCGGACGTGACGGTTTCCCGGTTTACGCAAGTCAGGTCGATACTGACATCCCCATGGTGTATTTCGGGTACGCCAATCTTGCCGTGCGAAACGAAAGCCGTAGCCTGAAAGTTGAGATCGATCCGTCGACTCAAGAACTCAAAGGCAGGCCCGGAGAAAAGAAGTCGCTTACGTTCCGGGTGACTGACCATGCGGGTAAAGGCGTGGTATCTGAGATGGCGGTCTGCGTGGTGGATGAAGCAGTGCTGGCATTGACCAGGTTCCAGACCCCAAGCCTGTCTTCTCTATCGAATTTTACCTTGCCGCTGGCCGTTTTTTCTGGAGACCTGAGGTTGGGCCTTGTGAGTCAGGATTTGTTCCGGCTGTTATCCACGAAGCCCCTCACTGGCGGCGGCGCGGGACTTGGTGAGGTGAGCCCCAGCCTACGCAAGGACTTTAGGCCTGTGGCTTACTTCAATCCGGCCCTCTTGACTGACTCTTCCGGCTCGGCGTCAGTTGAGTTCAAACTTCCGGACTCCACGACCGCATATCGAGTTTACGCAGTGGTTTGCGACAAATCAGCAGGCTTCGCTTCCGGACAGCGCAACATGGTGGTGACAAAAGAGTTTTTCCTTGAGCCGTCGCTGCCCAGGTTTCTGATTCCCGGAGACAAGGTCAATTTTCCCATCCTGCTGCAGAACAAGACCAAGGAAAAAGGGAACGTCAGCCTCAACGCAGAGTCTTCTAGTGAGTTGAAGGTTCGCTTGCTGCAGCCGTCGGCCGTACTGGAACCGTGGTCCAGTATTGCGGTCAGGGGAGCGGCCGAGGCTGTGAGCGGGACCGAAAAGGGTGTGCTGCGGTTCCTGGGGCAATTCAGCGGAGAATCCGAAAAATACTCCGATGCGGTCCAGCTGGAAATGCCGATACATTCGCGATACCTGCCGGTGAATCGTGTGCAGATTGGGGATTTTGTCGGCAAGACGGACATTCACGTGAAGTTCCCGGAAGTATTGACCAAAATGAGCCCGAACGATCTCAATGCTTCAGACTTCAAAGCCTCTCTTGGAATCAGCACTACCAGTTGGTCAAAGGTAGCGCCAGGCTTGAAGTATTTGCTCCAATTTCCGTACGGTTGTGTGGAGCAGACCAGCTCTGGAGTCATTCCGTTGGCAGCGATACGAGATCTGGTGAAGTCCGGGGCTGTGCCGGGCATTGAAATCGGAGAAGTGGACAAATTTCTGCAAAGGGGTGCAGATAGGCTTCTGGCCATGCAGACTGCTTCGGGTGGATTCTCTTACTGGCCGGGTGAAACCCAGGTATCATGGTGGGGCACCATGTATGCCACGTTCGCACTCATGAGCGCCAAAGAAGCGGGCTTTGAGGTTCCGCAGGAGCGTCTTGACAAGGCTTTGAACTTCCTGCGTGAAAAGCTCTTTGACAAGAACGAGTTTGACAAGTACCACGGCGCTGCCTGGACCAGAGAGTTGGCTCTGTTCAATCTCGCGCAGGGGGGCATGCTTGAGCCCCAGGATTTGGACCAGTTCATGAGCCGCTATGACTCGGGTTCGGATCAGGCAAAGGCGTTCATGATACTCGCTGCAAAGAAGATCAAGTTCCTGCCGAATGCAAAGCTCGCGGAAATTGTGAACAAAATTGACCCTCATGTGGACATCCATCATAACAACTACAGTAATTCAGCGTACAGACAGCTTGCGGTGTGCCTTATGGCTGCAGTTGAGACTCACGCGAATCAGGCAAAGGCCAATGCATGGGCAGGCCTGCTGTTAAGGGGGTTGAAGCCGGACGGCAGATGGTTCTCCACTGCGGATACGGGGTGGTGCCTGCTCGCTCTGAGCCGCTATTACAGGTCTATGAAACCGTCAAAATCGGAAAAGGTTAATTTGCAGGTGGATTACGGCGATGGACCCAAAGAAATAATCGTTTCCGATGCGTCTGCGTATATTGAGATCGATCCCGCAAAGCTTCTGAAAACTGGTAAAATGTCCTTGGAATCCAATTCCAAGACCCTCGTAAGTTACACATTGAATCTCAAGTATCCTGATATTGCCACTGATCCGGCTCACTTGGCGGGTGGATTCACGCTTTTCAAGAAGATGGAAAACCTGAACGGAAAAGAGGAAATCCAGGTGGGAGACGTTGTTCGGGTGACTCTTGAGTTAGATCTGCGGGACCCCTCGACAAAGAAGGAAACGGGCAACCTGGAATATCTGGCCCTTGAAGATCCGGTTCCAGCCGGGATTGTTCCGATCAATTCCGAGCTAAAGACCGAAGGAGCGGAAGACAGCGCACCCAAGCAAATCGATTTTCGAGGCGATTGGGTAGAGGATTTTACCCCCAACTACTTCGAGTTCAGGGACGACGGAGTTAGGGTTTTTAAGAACACCGCCTGGGCAGGCAGGTACAAATATTCGTACTTGGCCAGGGCTGTGGCTGACGGAGAGTTCTGGATGAGAGGATCAAGGATCTCGCTTATGTATCACCCGGAAGTGTTCGGCAAAACCGCTGGCAAGAAGGTGACGATTTTACCTTACACAAAATAGCGTATTGTCCTTGGTTGAGTTCACGAATCCTTGTGAACAGTGACTGGAGGAACGGATTCCAGGAGCCTTGAAGCGATCCCGAAGGCAAGGTCCACTAGTTGCGGGAAACGTTCAGGGCTCTTGTCAGTCCATACCAGTACAATGTCTTTTTCGTTTATGGAAAGGCAATCAATTTCGTGACGGTGCTCTGTGCAGAAGCTCCGGAGCTCAGGTGTAAACGTCCACGGTGGGGAGCCTTTGCGCGCGAAGACCGCGTAGGACGCGGAGAATTTCCCTTCGTTGGGGAAAGTGTACTCTTTGAGGCTTTTGTCCAAGTTGAACCCGTAAAACAGAACGCCCCTGATCTTCACGAGACCTATCGGTCCGGGCAGGTTGATCCCATCCCCTCCTATTGTGCAAACCACTGCCCTATATATTACGGGACCTCTAGTATGGTAATCCCAGACCGTAAGGTCGTTGATGGCTAGTTCAAGCCCTTGGACTCGCCCGCTGATGGACTTCATTACTTGACCGAATGAGAAGGCGGTTTCTTCTGCTCCAGGAAAAATCAGTTTTGGCAGGAAAAACTCGGATAAAGAATGGGATCGTCTTTTGCGGCCGTCGAACACAAAGCCCATTTGTTCCGCAGCATGCCTCCATTTTCGGGCGCTCTGACGTTCTATGATGATGCCAGCAATGTCGCCCGCAAGGAAGCTCACAGCGAACAAAAGCACGCATGCGATCCCGAAAAGGATTCCCGTCGGTTCGGTTGTTTCCATGGGTCTGCTCGCCCTATGATTCTGCCGCCCCAATGAAATTGTAGATCATTTTTATCGCACTTTGAAGCATATGGTCGGTTTCGTGGCGATTGCGGCCACAGCGTCTCGGGGACAGAAACACCGGATCGACAAAACAGTTATACTGATGCGCAATCAAAGAAGTAAGATTGGGGGGACCTTCTTTTTAGTAAAGAGTTTCCCCCCAAACCCCCTTCCAGAAACTTCTATCATTTGCCGGAACCCCTAATTTCTTTTCAGGAAATGGGGATTCCGGCGAGTGCTAAAAGTTCTTGAGGTGGGATTCGGGGAGGAACTTCTTACAGGACGCGGCCTGCGGCCGCAACCAAACTTCGTCCGATTTCTTTCATAGAAGCAGTAAGTTACATCGATCGCAATCCAACTTCTTCTCGAGAAAACAAGAAATCGATCGTTATTAATAAGAAGTGCCTCCCCGATTTTACATATTTGAAAGCGAATCGGTATTAGTATGAACCATTACGTCTAGCGATACGGTTCGCAATATTGTCTTGGTTGTGCTAAAAAACCAACACTAACAAATCGCACTCAACTTACGGAGGCTTGCAATGGATGTAACGGTGTTCGGCGTGGTTGGAGCCGGTCAGATGGGCAACGGGATCGCTCATGTGGCTGCCGCTGCGGGGCTTCAAGTGATCATGAACGACGTCAAGCAGGAATTCGTGGATAATGGCCTGAAAACGGTCGGAAAGAATCTGGATAGAGCAGTGTCAAAGGGCAAAATGTCGGAACAGGAAAAAACCGAAATAGTGTCCCGCATCAAGGGGAGCACGAACCTGGCCGATTTCAAGGACGCGGATTTCGTTGTGGAAGCGATTATTGAAAACTTCGAGTTAAAAAGGAAGGTTTTTCAAACCTTGGACGAAGTCGTTCCTCCCGGATCGATTCTGGCCAGTAACACGTCATCCATTTCCATCACCAAGCTGGCTTCCTGCACAAAAAGGCCGGACAAATTCATTGGCATGCATTTTATGAACCCTGTACCCGTAATGAAGCTGGTCGAGATCATCAACGGACTCGCCACAGCACCCGCAACTACGGAATTAACCGTGGAGTTGTCCAAAAAATTCGGAAAAATCCCGGTGGAAGCCAATGATTTTCCTGGCTTCATTTCCAATCGAGTTCTCATGCCCATGATCAATGAGGCAGTTTACGCCCTGTTCGAAGGCGTTGGTACTCCTGAGGCTATAGACGAAGTGATGAAACTCGGGATGAATCACCCCATGGGACCTCTGACACTTGCGGATTTCATCGGCCTTGACACCTGCCTCGCGATCATGAACGTTCTGCATGAAGGCTTTGGAGACTCCAAGTACCGGCCCTGCCCACTCCTGAGAAAATACGTTGAAGCCGGTTTTCTCGGGCGAAAAAGCGGTCGCGGTTTCTATAACTATTCGGAAAAATAAAGGATGGCCTTGGCTCCTTCCAGGGCTGTTCTTCTCAATATGGAAAGATCGGATAAGTTTGGCTTGGGGTTCCCGGCCTGTGCATGGGAACCCGGAGCGAGAGCCTGAGACCAATGCGCATTCAAAGAAGTAAGATTGGGTGGACCCTCTTTAGTAAAGGGTTTCCCCCCAAACTCCATAGGCGCTAACTTAAAGAATGGGCTCACGTTATTTCAGCTACTTAGCCAAGTACAACACCGTCACCCCGGCGAAGGCCGGAATCCGTCTTAAAAGACTGGATTCCGGCCTTCGCCGGAATGACGGATAAAGAGCCGAACATCCACAAGTTAGCGCCTATGCCCCCAAACCCCCTTCCAGAAACTTCTATCATTTGCCGGAACCCCTAATTTCCTTTCAGGAAATGGGGATTCCGGCGAGTGCTAAAAGTTCTTGAGGTGGGGTTCGGGGAGGAACTTCTTACAGGACGCGGCCTGCGGCCGCAACCAAACTTCGTCCGATTTCTCTCATAGAAGCAGTAAGTTACATCGATCGCAATCCAACTTCTTCTC
>JACRDE010000635.1 GCA_016212935.1 Desulfomonile tiedjei
CAGGGCAAATTATGCCTTTCAGGGACTGTCCTGCCCTCCAGGGCGCCACGAGGTTACACTTCGATATATGCCACCTTATTGGGTGAACAAATAGAGAGAGCGTTTCAATGCAAGAAGAAGCTCGTGATGCACCTTGCGGAGAGTTTTTGGGACAGGGCGAGGTGGACCAGTCAGTACCGAAGCGGCCTTAGCACTATTATAGGGGTTGCCAAAAATATCGTCCGGTTTATTTCCGCAGGGGGTCGGGGTGTCCCGTTCACTTCGAGCGACGCAAGGCCGTCGAATCTTCGTTCACGGGACCACCTCGACCCCTCAAAAGACGAGCTATTCGGTCAGAACTTTTGGCAACTGCTATACTTTCTTTACAAGCCATCAGCGACTTTCTGGCGAGCGCCCCGAGCCTTCCAGGTAAAGGGATGTGCATGAATCGATGATGTCAGGGAGGCTCGGATATCCCGTATTTTCCAGATACTGCCGGGCGAAATTTCGCGCCTTGTCTCGCAGCCTGTCGCCGAATCCAGGATCCGAAATAAATCTTGTCACCGAGGACCAAAAATCAGCGGGGTTTCGCTCAACTTCCGTGCTTTCTGCATAGGCATCGT
This sequence comes from Desulfomonile tiedjei, assembly GCA_016212935.1. Taxonomy (GTDB): domain Bacteria; phylum Desulfobacterota; class Desulfomonilia; order Desulfomonilales; family Desulfomonilaceae; genus Desulfomonile; species Desulfomonile tiedjei_A. Next base: position 603 of record JACRDE010000635.1, read on the forward strand.
AGCGAAAATCCGGCCTTCGAAGTAAGGGTGCGGGTTCAGTCAAAAAATAGATGATAGGCTTACCCGCCAAGAGACAGTGGTGCATGGCGGCTCCACAATAGTTGAGAGCCACCACCAGGTCCGTTTCCTGAAGAACGGAAAGAAGGTCACTATTGACAGGAAGAGTGTGCCTAACTACCTCCGGTCCTGCGGCTTGAATCAATTCGAGATTGGGAAAGAAGGGGTTGAGCTTGATTTTCAGCTCTACCCTTCCTGCTACGGCCTCAGGCGGTCTTACAAACGCCCGAAGTGCGCTTAGCTGAGCGCTGGGACTGGTGTAATTCATAAGCGTTTCCCCTTCTTCGATCGGATCAGTGATCGCCAACACTCGCACTCGTTCGCTCGATCTGAAGCCGCGCACGGCCTGGACCGGATATTCACTCGGAGCCACGAGGCCGCTGCAAATCTTCATGCGGTCCCGCGGAAATCCGGAGTGCTCGCTATGCTCTGCTTGGTGACGGTTGTTCAATATGATGAAATCTGAGAAGCAGTGATTGAATTGTCGCCTGCCGAGGCCCGTCCCATGGGGTACCGTGAAAGTTGGAATCCCCTGCAACCTGGCCGCTTCAGACGCCAATTCAAAACACATTTCCCCTCTGCTCGAGACAACCACTGCCCTCGGACGGGTCCGTCGCCAGAGATCATCGAAGAAGGTATACGTGGTTTTCCACATATAAGGCCACCGATATCGGACATGGTACATGAAGTGAAAGGCAAGATAGGCTAGAGGCTTGTGCCAGGGTTTCCCCACAGATGTACGGATGGCGTTCTCGTACCCGCGAGCAAATTTTCCCTCTAGCTCCGCATCTATTCGAGGTAAGAATCGGAATGGCAGCGAGCTGTACACATTTGTTCTTGGCCACGCAGCCCTCCCCGTAAATAGCGATCCTGCTATTTTCCAGTGTGAGATAGTGTGATCCACAGAGGCGTCTCGAGATCCGGCTATCAGAGCCAGAATCTTCCCTGGAAATCGTTGGCACAATTGTTCGAGCACATGCGAAAACCGGTGCGTTTCCTGCGGTCCCATGACCACGAAAACGGCGTTCTGCGGAACAGAACAGGGCTCATGATCGCTTGCTGTGTGCGACCGTCTCACGCTTTCCTTTAGCTTCTCAGAAGTAGTGTGCAAGAGGGGACGCCAATACCCGGGAGCCAGGAGTTGAGCTCGGATCAGGGGTCGAACTATCCCTGGAAGCTCCCTGTGCCACAACGCACTGCTTACATCCGACCGCTTGAAAGCGACTTTCGCTGAGGGCATGAGATTCTTGAAGAACATGAATTCAGAGAATTTCCGACGTTTGATTTCAGCTGCGAGTTCCAGGGCCAACATCACCTCTTGCCAGAAAAAGATCATCGTGTTTCGGTCCACCGCTGGCAGGCATAAGCCGTTGACACTGAACTCTTCTTTGGCGGGCTCAAACCAAGCGGTGTTGCTCTCTTCGGCAAGAGAGAGCGCTTTGAGCACGATTTCCGGATCCAATATCTCTTCGAGGGTAACGTATGGTAGGTCAGCATTCGCGGCTAATACGATTGCGGGAGAGTCAAGCGGCAACAGAGTGTAGCCGCTTCTGCTCGCTCTACGAAGGAACTCGGAAGGGCGACGTAGTATCAGATCAGACGCGAAAAAAGCCAGGATCTTGGACCGGATATTAATCAATCACATTCTCCACACGGAAGATGCATCTCTTTATGAAATCAACTCCCAGCGAAGGGGGGTCCCTCGCTCAGCATCCAAAGCAGCGCGACGGCCCAGCACTTCCGGCAGGTATTTCGGCGGCAGACCATGAGCTGGTCGGATTGATCGCACATTCTGAGCGGTGAACGGTTCTCCCGCTTTCACGTCTTCCACGACGAAGAGCGATCGGCGAAATGTACGGCTCTCCATTTCCTTTTCACTGATCCCATAGTCCACATTTCCCATGGCCCGCTCAGTCGTACGTACAGCATGGACCATGTCCCTGAATTCCTCGGGTTCCAGTGAGAAAGCGCAGTCCGGTCCCCCAAACGCACGGGAGAGGGTGAAATGCTTCTCGATTATGCACGCACCAACAGCAACCGCCGCTACAGGAATCGCCATTTCGAGGGAATGATCCGAAAGGCCGACTGGGGTGCCAAAAGCCTCGGCCAGATGAGGGATGGTTCGTAGGTTCATCTCTTCCGGCTGAGCGGGATATGAGCTGGTGCATTTCAGGAGCGCCAGTTGATCGTTACCAGTTGCACGGATAGTGCGCACAGCGGCCTCGATCTCTCCCAGGGTGGCCATCCCTGTAGACATAATGATAGGTTTGCCGGTCTTGGCAATCTTGTCGAGTAGAGGAAGATCAACCACTTCGAAAGAAGCCACCTTGTAACCAGGGACACCAAGTTCTTCAAGGAAGTCCACTGCAGTCTCGTCAAAGGGCGTGGAAAAGAAAATCAGGCCCAACTCATCTGCCACTCTCTTGAGCTCGCTGTGCCATTCCCAAGGCGTTTGAGCTTCTTTGTACAGCTCGTACAGTTTTCTTCCTCCCCAGATGGTTCCCTTGACTTGAAAGTACTCTTTTTCGCTATCGATAGTCATGGTGTCCGGAGTGTAGGTCTGGAGTTTCACTGCATCAGCGCCTGCGGCGTGAGCCTCGGCAATGATACGCGATGCGGTTTCCAAGCTCCCGCAATGATTCGCAGACACCTCCGCTATTATAAATACGGGCTTATGCGCAGCTATGGCGCGGTCATTCAACAGGAGCTGTGACATCTCGAAACCCCTCAACCGCTTCTTTCAGGGTAAAGGACGGCCTACGGCCCGATCGCAATATGCTCAGGGACTGTCCTCCTTCATTGAACAGGAGATCGAGCGCCGACGCATACGGCATGAACGGTTTGAACACCTGCCTGTACTCTGTATGGTGAAAATTGTGAAAGAGAATAGTGATATCGTGAGCATCGAACACATGATATTCTTCTGCCAGATAGTCCAGTGAACCTATGGGAGACAGATATGTCTCCGCGTTCACTCGCTTGCAGATGTCCACCAGAAAATCTGATCGGGTTCCTGAGGCTTTAAGGTCCGAAGCCCGCTCGAGTCTTGCATCGATTCCAAAGGTCTTTGCCATCCATCGGATGAGCTTCACGTTCAAGCGGTACAAAGAATCCTCCGGTTCTTCCAAAAGAACTCGCAATTCCGGGAAAAAATGATCGAAGAAGGGTGATCGGCAGTAGTTGAGTTCAATAGACCGGACGTGATCCTTGGGAAACGCTTCAGAACGGATGATCTCCACATCGGAAA
>JACRDE010000643.1 GCA_016212935.1 Desulfomonile tiedjei
ACCGGCAAATGGCCGCCGCCATGGGCATCAATGTTAGCAGCGTGCTCGTGACGACCTTTATCATCGGCTCCGCTTTGGCGGCTGTGGCTGGCGTACTGGCGGCCCCCATTTCGCAGGTCTTCTATCTCATGGGCAACGACGTGGTCCTCCTCTCCTTCATAGTGGTGATCGTGGGCGGTCTGGGTAGTCTTGGCGGTACCCTCATTACAGCGCTGGTACTCTGTGCACTCGAAGGGGTGCTCGCGTCTGTGCTCACACCGACTCAGGCCAAAGCGGCGATCTTCGTCATCATGATCGTCGTACTCATGGTCCGGCCGTGGGGTCTTTTCGGCGAAAGGGAGGGCTGAGACGGTGCAAAGAGAAAGGGTCTTAAGGTATTTCGCCGTGGGCACCTTGGTGCTGCTTGGCATACTCGGCATGGTGCTGCCGACGGGTGCACGGTCGCTCACGATCCAGATAATGATCTTTGGCATCTTTGCCATGGGATACGATGTTTGCTTGGGCTACACGGCCCAGTGCAGTCTGGGCCACTCGCTTTTCTTCGGCGCTGGGGCCTATGGATGCGTTCTCTCGATGATCCACTTGAAAGTTGGCCTCCTCACTGCTCTCGCGATTAGTATCGGCTCTGGCTTTGTTCTGGGGGTTTTGCTGGGACTCATCTGTGTACGCCTTTCTGAGGCCTATTTTGTCATCGTGACAGCCATTATTGCCGCGGTCTTCCATCTGTTGGCCATGGACCTGATCTGGATCACAGGCGGCGATGACGGCCTGTGCGTCAGTATTCCACCGCTAAAACTGGGTTTCGCCGAGGTCTCGCTTTACCAACCGCAGGCGAACTACTACTTTGTGCTCTTCTTCATGGCGGTGAGCTACTTCGTGTTGGCGAGGATCCTCAACGCTCCCCTCGGGAAGATTTTTTTATCCATCCGCGAGAACCCAAAGCGGGCTCACTTCCTCGGCTACAACGTAACGCGTTACAAGCTGACAGCCTTTGTGATCTCCGGAATGTTTGCCGCTCTCGCAGGGGCTCTGTACGCTGTAACGCTGCGCTACACGTCGGCCGACTACCTGAGCTTCTACTGGTGCGTGCTGCCCGTGGTGTGGTGTCTCGTCGGCGGCTTAGGGACACTCGTAGGGCCGTGGGTCGGCGTTGCACTCATGTCGCTCTTCCAATACTACGTCAGCGCTTGGTTCACTTACTACCTTCTCCTTTTCGGTGTGCTGGTCCTCATCATTCTGCGCGTGTCACGCAAGGGCATCATGGGATATGTCGCAAGCAGGGGGGTACGTTAAGGCCATGGCTGACGACGGATATCTGCTCGAATTGAAGAATGTCTCGAAAAGTTTCGGCGGATTGGTTGCCCTGGACGGGATATCGTACGGCGTGCAGAAAGGAGAAATCCTGGGCATCATCGGCCCCAACGGCGCTGGAAAAACTACTCTTTTCAACGTGATCACCGGGGAGCAGAAGCCGACCGGTGGACGGGTCTACTTGAAGGGTGAGGACATTACGGGCCTGCCTCCTGACATCATCTGCCAGAAAGGCATGAGCCGCACTTTCCAACTCACTTTCATCTTCCCTGAAATGACGGTTTTCGAAAGCGTCTGGATTGGCGTATACTCCCGATTCAGGCGGCCATGGAACCTTTTCTTCTCGCGAGCTGACCGACTAGGGACGGTGGCGGAAAAAGCGCTGCATATCATCCGCACCGTGGGGCTTGAACAGAAGATGCGCGAGATTGCCTCCAACCTCTCTTACGGGGACCAGAAGGTGCTCGAGATCGCCATGGCACTTTCTACCGACCCCGTCATGCTGCTATTGGACGAACCGACGCAGGGGGTGGGCCCGGGCGAGGTGGACACCATTATCAATTTGGTGGAACGCCTCTCGAAAGAGATGTCCATCATACTGATCGAGCACGACATGGACATCGTTGCTCGTTTGTGCCACAACGTCACTGTACTAAGTTTCGGGAAGACGATTGCCAGAGGTTCCTGCGAAGTAGTCAGCCAGAATGAGGAGGTGCAGCGCATCTACCTCGGGGAGAAGATGGTATGCTCGTGAGGCTTGAGGATATCCACACCTACTACGGGAAGAGCCACGTCTTGCAAGGCGTATCCATGGAGATCCGGAAGGGAGAAATAGTGGGACTCCTCGGGCGCAACGGCGTAGGAAAGACTACAACCCTGAACACCCTCATGGGCTTCGTCAAGCCCAGCTCAGGCAAGCTCATTTTTAAAGACACCGATTTCACGTCATATCCCAGCCACAAGATCGCGCGCATGGGTATCAGCTACGTGCCGCAGGGACGGCACCTCTTCCCCAAGATGACCGTGCTCGAGAACTTGAAGACAGGTATGCTCTACGCCTCGGGCAACGGTGGGCTCGACCGTGTGTTCGAACTCTTCCCGAACCTCAAGCGGCTGCTAAACCAGAGGGCCGGTTCGCTCTCCGGCGGCGAGCAGCAAGCGGTGGCTATCTCCAGAGCAATCCTCAAGAATCCCGAGATCCTGCTGCTGGACGAGCCCACCACTGGGCTTATGCCGCTGTTTGTGAACAGCCTCCTTGAGATCGTTCGGCGGCTCAACGAGGAAGGCATGACCATCCTGTTAGTGGAAGAGAAGGTTCCATTCGTGCTCTCACTCTCCCACCGTATTTATTTCATGGTGAAGGGCAGAGTGGAGCACAGCGCCAGGAAAGAAGATTTGGTCGGCCAGACGGACATCTTCCTCGAATACTTGGGTGTCCACCCGTAGGGGGGTAATCTCTGAGCAGGACACTCAGACAAAAGACGCAGGCAGGCATTCCGAGGATATTGCACTATGAATTGCCAGGTTAAGGAATCTATCTTAAAGTAATACTTACTTTCACGGGTAGCCGCGCCTCAACGACGCGTGAAAGCGTCAGCCGGACCGGGATCGTTCAGGACATTCTAGCGTTTTTATGGCAGTGTGCATCAAACGGAGGAAGAGTCGAGGAAGGTCTTGATTGCCGGAGAAGGTTTGCCCAATCTCAGCGATCTGGCAGATGTCCGACAGTCAAGCTGCGATAACAAGGTAAAATGACCAACGAAATAAGATTTACGATCGAAATCTGTTGGCATGTAATCTTGTTGGGCCGAGAAACTTGCGAGTATTGTCTGGCTTATAGTTGGCAAGCCAGTCTGCTACCCAAGGGGCTCAATTTGTAGTGTTTGGTAAATAATAGCCGCAGCAGCATCGGTCATGGTCTGGGCCGGACCAAGCTGATGAATCCAATAGATGTATTTGTTTCCTAATCTCATTTAAGCTCGAACATCCGTCTGAAATGGGAGACTGTGAAAAAGGGAGGTCATTCCATGGAAACAGACAATGATCAAAACGAGCATTGTGCCCCAATGGGTCACAAATCCCTTCGCAACGAAATCGTCGAATTCCAAAAAGCGCGCATGGATCTTTTGAAATTCAAAGCCGTGGCCGTCGCAGCGCTCGGAGCGATTGGTCTGGGATTCAGTGTCCAACCTGGCTCGACCGGCACGAGTTCAGGGATTCAGATTCATCCTGCTTATGTTCTCTGCGTTATTCCTTTTGTGTGTCTCTATGTAGATTTGGTATGCTATCATAACACATTGCGAATTCTCGTGATCGCCCGGTACCTCGAATCTCATGGTTGTCTTTATGAGAAATTCATCTCGCAACTAGACGCCAGTCTGAAGAATTTAAAAAAAGGAGTGCGCTATTTCTTCGAGTTCGAAGATCTTGCATTGGCATGGTCTAGTATTGGACTATCAATACTCTTAATAGTGTATGGTTTCTTCTGCTTTTTTCCTAAAGAAGTAACCATTTTCAAAATTCTTCTCACGATTGGCATCGCAGGAACGTTTTTGTCCTGGGTAGCAAAGCAGTCTTATGAAAACCATGTGAAAACGCTTTTCGCCACACCTGTCGTCGTGAAAGGACATAGCGAGAATCAATGATCCCTATCGTGAATAGTCGGGTCGTGGCTGGTATGGTCAAGGAGAGATACTCATTACATGAGATCAGGGATATATTTGAATTTCTTTGTCAAAAGGGGACTTTCTCTTTCCATTCTCTTCCCAACGGTCTTTTCCCGGCCGCTGACCTCCGAGTGGATGCGAAGTACACAGGTTATGGCAATGTCTGGGTACGCGACAATATCTATGTTGCCTTCGCCCACCACGTCAACTGCAAGACTCCTGTTGCCGTAAGAAATGTTAAAACACTTTCACGGTATTTCATGAAGCATAAACGGCGCTTGGAGATGATTGTCTCCGGTGAGCGGAATTACCGTGAACCCGCCAATCGTCCCCATATTCGCTTTGATGGCGAAAATCTATCCGAAATAAACCAGAAATGGGCCCATGCCGAAAACGATGCTCTCGGTTATTTTGTTTGGTTATTCAGTAGGTTGCACAACGAAGGATGCGCGGTCATTACTTCTGAAGAAAGGGAGCTGCTCGCTCTTTTCGCTCTGTACTTTAATGCTATCCGCTACTGGGAAGATGAAGATAGCGGGCATTGGGAGGAAACCCGCAAAATCGAATCCTCCAGCATAGGGGTTGTGGTAGGAGCGCTGGAGGAGTTTAAGATACTATTAGAAAAGGATGGTATCGGAAGAGTCAATTACCGAGAAAAAGAAATCAGCATCGATCTCTTGGAAAGTCTTATTGGACAAGGCCGCAAGAGTCTGCAGGAAACGCTGCCTGCTGAATGTTCGCAAGATGACCCAAGGAAGAATAGACGTTACGATGCTGCACTGCTCTTTCTGATTTTTCCCATGAAAGTTGTGACAGAACAGATGGCAGATCAGATTCTCTTCGATGTCACCCACCACTTACAGGGCGACTATGGCATACGTCGCTATATTGGCGATTCCTTTTGGTCGGCTGATTACAAAAAAAAGATGAAACCCGAAGAGCGTACCATCGACGTCAGTGACAACATTTCTGTGAGAGACAGCTTGCTCAAAGCCGGTCAAGAAGCGCAGTGGTGTCTCTTTGACCCGATTATTTCCATTATTCATGGACTGAAATATCAGCATTACAGGACAGAGGAAAACTTGCGGCTGCAGACGTATTTTTTCAACCGCTCACTGGGTCAATTGACCGGAGAAGACGGTCCATTTAAAGCTTTGAGGTGTCCTGAGCTCTATTATTTTGAAGATGGGAAATATGTTCCCAATGACACGGTACCTCTTTTGTGGACACAGGCTAACCTATGGATGGCCTTTGAGTTCATGGAAGTCAGTCTGAGAAAAAAGTAACTACAGGGCCTACCTCAATCCGGACATCTGTGACGCCGGGGACTTTTTTGGCCAGACTTTTGAGGTCGGCAGCCAACTGCGGAGCCTCTCTAGCCCTTGCGTGAGCAGACACATAAATTGTCCCATCTTGAGCTGTAACACTTACTCCTTGACAGGTCTCGATGAGTTCGGCCTTGACTCTTGCAGCCATGACGAGGTCGTTCAGGGTGTTCCTGGAATCCAATGTCGTGCGGAACTGTTCCAATTGTGCCGTGCGGCAGACTATATCCACAGCATCTTCAAGTTTTAACTTCTTCACGTGAATTACCAGGTCATACAGGCTCGAGTCCCAGGAGTCAGCTCCAAAGAGTCTCATACTCCATTGTCGCCTCTCTTGGTCATCTTTCTTGAGTATGTACAAGGCCTGCTCACGCGAGATATTCTCGCGGTCCATTTCCAACCGGATCCGATCCTCAATGTCGGCCAATATGCGGACTTTCAAGACGTGCCCGACACCTCTGAGGAAAAAGTGTCCCGCTAGCCCGTGATAGACTACATTGTCATTTTGCACCCTATCCAGAAAAGCTGACTCAATGTACGCCAGGTATCTCTCCTTGCCATAGGTGAACCGCTCTAGAATCGACGGCGCGTCGTGAAGAGCACGCACCAGCTTTATCTCGGGGATATTGAAATGGTCAGACGCTTCCACGAGCACTTCTCGAGAGATACACTCATAGCCGAGTCTTTGAGCGACATTCTCCGCGACTTCTTTTCCTTTGCTGTATGAACCTCTCGAAATGGTGATGATCGGCATACCGGCCCCTTCATACTGTTTCGCTTTCAAACAAGTGATTCTCGGGCAAGATTGGAGTCTCCGTCACTTTGGGTAGAGCAAGGCAGTCGGATCTTCGTTCAGGAGCTCCCCGGCTTGCAGCCGCGACTATGTTATAGCAGTTCACATTCAAAGGAGGAAGGATCGAGGCGGAGCTTCTTTACCAAAGAAGCTCCGCCTGATCTTACTGATTTGACAGCGCATCGGTACCAGCTCGTTGTTTGGCCAAAAACAGCTTCTTCGTTCCGGATTCTAATATCGATTCGCCATGATGTGTTCAACTTATCCGGTCCGGCGGCATGCGGTCCCGAAAACAACACTTCCCAAAGAGGGAGCGTCGGCTATTCTGAGTGTATCAAACGGTCGAACCTCTCAGGTTCGAGAAGCAGATAGATTCCCAAACTGCGGGTACAAACTTCGCCGTTCTGGCTGATTTCAGCCTCCAGGTGAACCTTATCACCATTGCGGGATGCGATACGGCAACGCGCTTCAATTTGCCGGTTTACGTAAACCGGTCTGAGGAATTTGATCTGAAGCTCTGTGGTGACTCCGGTCTGCCGAGTGAAGTGAGTTGTAGCCCATCCCATGATTTCGTCAAATATGCCGCTCTGAATGCCTCCGTGAAGTATCATGCCGAATCCCTTGAACATCGGTGAAACTTGCCACTTCATTACTA
>JACRDE010000638.1 GCA_016212935.1 Desulfomonile tiedjei
TCCTACGAAAAGCGCAAAATCGAGGGCATCTTTTCAGGACTCGACCTCAAGGCCGTGCTGGGAGGCAATTTGCTACGATTGCTAGGGAAAAAGGCCCTGCTGATAAGCGCGAAGCATAATAGCAATACCTGAAGAATCGTTTCATGCCAATTCGCATTCAAATAGGGAAAAATCGGGGAGGACCTTCTTGAAAGAAGTTCCCCCCCGAGCCCCACTCCAAGAACTTCTGGCATTCGCCGGAATCCACATTTCACAGCGAGAAATATGGATTCCGGCCAGTCTCCGAGTTTCTTTGAAGGGGTTTGGGGGAACATTCTTTGCCAAAGAAGGTTCCCCCAATCTTTTTGATTTGAAAGCGAATCCGTATCAGGCACGGATAGCGGGTGGGTTGCGGATCCCCGCGTCCCTTCAACAATCAGCTTACAATCCTAGTCCAATTTCAATGCTCGCCTTTGTCTTTTTTCTGTCCGTGCATTTTGTCATCGAGAGGCTTCGGCCTGCCGCCATTCATGAGTTCCGTGAGGCGATCAACCTGATCCTGCTTCAGCAGCGCCAATCGGTCTCGCTCAAGCTTGAGTTTCTCCTTGAGTATTTCAATTCTATGCTTAACGATTTCTTCATCCAGCTTGCCCATCTTATCCTGATCAATCTTTCCGGACAGCAGCATATTCTTCTTTTCGTCCATAAGCGAGAAAATGCTTGTTCGGTTCTTTCTCGTTCTTTCCATGAAATTGACGTGTTGCAATTTGATGTCTTTTCGTTGTTGATCGGTTAATCCTATGATTTTATCTATCATTTCCGGTGGAGGCCCATGTTTTCTCCCATGCACCATTCCTGGAGGGCCGAACATACCGTGAGGCGGGCCCACGGCTCCCGGAGGTGGCCCCGCCAACGCGGCCATTGGCGGACCGTGTGGTCCAGGATGAAGACCAAACGGCCCTGGTGGTGGACCGAACTTGTCTGGCGGCGGACCGAGTGGGACCGGAAGCATGCCATCAAAGTCGTCCGGAGATGGACCATCCGCAGCGGCCAGGGACAGGCCCTCAGATTCGTCTGGAGACATACCGTCTATTGCGTCCGGTGGCGGGCCCTGCAATTCCATGCCGCGCGGAGGCATCGGCGGATTGTGAAAGGCCTGACCTGAAGCAGCCATGATGCACGCTACAAGCGCGACCAGACTAACCAAAATAGTAATCTTTTTCACAGGAATTACCTCCTTGCTGATCTCAATGCCTTCGTTGACGGACTCAATCCCGGTTTGTTAAAAGAGCGATGTGGATTTTGCGGCCTTCCAGACTCCGATTGACATTGGACAATCCCCCTGAGCCCATCTTGGACCGGATCAGAACGATTTCGCATCGGCAAGCCTTCTTGGATGCTTTCAATTCATAACAACGTACAGCGAGAGGACTCGAGTCGACCGCATGAACTGTCTCAGGCGATCGGTCATTGGTATTGCTTCGGATGTCCTACCCTCGCAATCACAACCACGGTTCTTCTGTTGCCCCAACTGCTAGGAGGCTACCGCCCGGCAGGAGCTCTTGACGTGGACCTGGATTTTCTGATAAAAAGAGTTCTTTGAATTTGGCCATTTCTTTCCCCGTCCTACCGGTGAAGCGGACATGGCCGGTGACCGGGAGAGGGCGGCCTGGAGTTACTGAACCCGTCAGGTCTGGAAGGAAGCAGCGGAAGTAATCTCGGGGGCCGGCCCTCAAAACCCGATCACCGGCCATGGCCGCATCGGTCGGCAACGGACATCTCACGGAATGTCTTCATACCTCGTCCTAGCAAGAAAATACAGACCATCAACATTCGCCGAGGTGGTCGGACAGGGCCACGTGGTACAAACCCTGTCGAACTCCATTCTTTCTGGAAGGGTGGCTCACGCGTTTCTGTTCTGCGGGGTGCGCGGAGTGGGCAAGACCACAGTGGCAAGAATTCTGGCAAAGGCGTTGAATTGCTCGGGACGCGCCGCGTCGGACCCGAATCCGTGCAACAAGTGTTCGTCCTGCAAAGAGGTCAGCAGCGGAACGAGTGTGGACGTGCAGGAAATCGACGGAGCATCCAACACATCCGTGGAAAACATCCGTGAAATTAACGAGAATATAAAATATCCCCCGGCTGGCTCCCTCTACAAGGTCATAATTATTGACGAAGTTCACATGATCTCCATAAATGCGTTCAACGCGCTGCTCAAGACCCTCGAAGAGCCCCCTCCGCACGCGAAATTCATCTTCGCCACCACGGAATCCCACAAAGTGCCTGCCACAATAAACTCGAGATGTCAGAGGTTCAATTTCAGGACCATCTCCATCAATGAAATAGCGGAAGGAA
>JACRDE010000639.1 GCA_016212935.1 Desulfomonile tiedjei
CGAAACCCCGGGTTCCCGTACCTGACTATACCAGCCCAAAGGAGTGGGACATGCTCAAAGTGGAAGACACTGTCCTCGTGGTAGTAGACGTCCAGGAAAAACTGGCGCGCGCCATGTGCGACAAAGAAGCGATCGCTGAAAACACTGTGAAGCTGGTAAAGGGCGCCAAAATATTGGAAGTGCCCGTGGTGTGGACCGAACAGAATCCCCAAGGTCTTGGGTCGACCTTGCCTCAAGTAAGCGAGCTGCTGACCGACACGAAACCGGTGACCAAATTGAGCTTTAGTTGCTGCGGAGAACCGGCGTTCATGAACGAATTGGAGGCCCTGAAACGCAAGCAGATCCTAATTTGCGGAATAGAGGCTCACGTTTGCGTCTACCAGACTGCCGCTGATCTCGTATGTCGTGGCTACGAAGTGCAGGTTGTGACCGATGCGGTCTCGTCGCGTACAAGCGACAACAAAGCTGTTGGCCTCGAAAAATCCAAAGCCTGCGGCGCCTCTCTGACGAGCACGGAGACTGCCCTTTTTGAGCTGTTGAAAGTCGCTGATGGGGACAAGTTCAAACAAATGCTCAAGGTGGTCAAGTAGGTTGCAGTCATCTCGAAGCGAAGCACTCCGATGGAAAATGTCTATTCCGGCTGATAATGCTCGCGTAAAAGCCGGAGATGTCAATCGTCATGCCACACTGATACACCACGGAATTTTTCGCTGCTAGCGATCTTGGCAAAAACTATCCCGCAGTACGCACACGAATCGGGCGAAGACGGGTCTTTGGGGTTGCGGCACTTGGGGCAGAGTTCCATCGTTGGCTCAGTAACTTGAGAAGCTTTCCTGACAAGTTTCCGTTTCCTCCATTCTTCAAGCGCTTTGGTGACAGCAGGATCCAGTTGGTGGCCTGAACTCAGAGTCAGTTCTGCAAGGGCTTGCGAAGGACTCTCCACCATGTTGGCCAATGCGGATGCGGCCAGCACAGTGCGCGCTTCCTCGTCCAATTCCGGAATTTTCTTGTCACGGTAACTGTATTCGTATTCCGAGAGCACCCCCTTCTGCAACAAGGTTGAATAAATTTTCCCGAGTTGCTTCGGCTTGAGGGCAAACATTTGCATCAAGTGGACGTCGTCAGGTCTTTCCCTGAATGCAGCAAGGAACTGCTTGGCGTTAACCGATCTCTTTTTCGGCGGCGAGGGCAAATGTGCCTCTTGGGGGTGTTCTTCGCTCATCGCACGTGACCTCCTCACTTGAACTTCTCTATGAAGACGTCTGCTCGCTGGAGTTGCTTGCCGCTGCAAAGATTTGTGATATTTTCAGACCATCAAGACTCCAAGGTGTTCCCGAATTGATCGATGTTCGGCCGCTGCTCCAAATTTTATGGCAATTCTCAAAAGTTTTATGCCCTTAACCGATACGGATCGAAGCTGGATGCACAGTGGTGGGACAGGCTTCCAGCCTGTCTATTAAGAATGACGGGCAAGATGCCCGTCGCCACCAAATCTCTTTCTTTTTCGCGATTATTTTTGAGAATCCCTACGGGAGGGAGGTGTTCGAGGAGAACCCTCGTGCTTGCGAGAAGAGCCTCCCCTGTTCTTATTTCATTCGGATCGGTCGATTGCCGTGGCCGCAGATTTCATGTCTTCTTCCGGTGAATTTTGAGCCTTACGAGGTCCGGCCTTTTGTTCCGCTGGCTGACGGGGAGACCAGCTCGGGTTCGGCGTGCTTGTGGAATTTTTAGGAAACGATGAAAGGGGATGGATGCTGGCCGTGTTGAATCCGAGTTGATCGAAATCCACACCCAATTCGATTTTGAAGATTCGCTCCGGATGTGAGCGATTCGCCACTTTCAGGACTATGAGACCATTGGTTACATCTGCTGACTTTATTTGGAGATCAGCGCTGCTCGTCAATACCGGATCCTGCTTGGGTTTGGAAACTGCAGGAGTTTCCGGCGGAGTCCAATTGGACGCCCCTGCCGGCGTGCCCCATCCTTCCAGGAACAACAAAAGATAATTCCCGACGGTTCGGATTCTGTGCTCCGGTACGGGACGGTTCCCGAAGTTCATCACAACGCGAGCTCCGGATCCTTTTCTTACGGCCCTAACCTCAACTCCAGCGGCAATGGTGCCGGAAATTGTGGGTTCCTTGGAAAGGCCGTTGCCTTCTACGTCAAGCACCAGGCGGTTTGGATGCGCCAGCACAGCCAAAGAATGTCGCCCAATCTGTCCGTCCGCCCTAACAGAGATCCTTTTGCAGTCGGGTGTAACGTTTATTTCTGTAATCTCCCCTGATGCCCCGGCTGTGGAGCCCCAAGAAATCGAACCTAGCAAGAGTCCGACGAATACCAGAGCTATCGAGAACCGTTTCGTATGCATTGCAGCCTCCGGAACCGCACGGCGTCCGGGCGGAATTCAAAAAAAGGATAATCTGCCCCATGTTCCCGGGGTCTAGTTAGAGTCAGGGGATATGATATCACACAAGGGGATTATGTGTCAATTTAATAGCTGGAAAATCAGTAAATTGCGCTAAAAAGCTAAAGTAGAAGAGTGTCAGTGCGCGGCAGGGGTGGGATCGAGCACTTCGCAAGCCATGTCCGCCCCATGTTCCGCAAGATCGGACTGTAGGCGATCCGCTGCGACCCTTTTCGTCACCAGGAACGGCTCGAGTTTTTCTTGTTCGCGATTCCAGGTATACTGCTTCAATTCGAATGCGGGTCCAGATTCTTCGTACAGGGTTACCCACCATTCATCCTCTTTTACCGCATAGCATACCTTTAATTTCTTGATTCCCCGCAAGCCTCGAGCGAATTCTGTGGCAGCGGCCTTCACTTTTTGGTCTTCCCACTTGCGGTCCTTTGCGCCGGTGCTGTCATTGCCCGCCGCAGCTGGGAGCGTGCTCACCGGTGCTTCGGCGGCCTCATTGCGTTCGGGAACCTCAGAAGCCGGGGCGGAACGCTCCGGCAAGACTGCGGCAACGGGCTGTTGATCCGATACGACATTAACCGGAGCAACAGGAGCTCGTTCCGACGGAATATATGGCTTTATCAGACCGTTATTTGTGCCGGATTTGTCGGGCTTACCTTGGACCTGAGATTGGTCGCTGATTCCGGGATTCCTCAAGGCCTCCTGGGAAGGAATGATGCACCCGATAAGGAGCGCTGTCGAGAATCCCATTACAAGTATGGTTCGAACTGTCATGCGTTCTTTCTTTGTTAAGCAGCGTACATCCAACATTCTATGCGGGGCTGAGGGCAGCAGCGCCTCTGTGCAGTGATATTTGCGAGGATCAAAGCGAACTCTGACCGATCCCGTCGCTCCCCGGCCATATGCTTTTTATCCTGAATCGTCGATATTGGCCAGAGAAATTTGCCGGGACATGGAATGGTTCAGTCACTGGGCGGAATTTGAGCTATCCTCGTACACTGCATGCACGTGGATGGCAAAAGTCTAGAGCGATTTACTCGGGCTACGCCTCGTTCACTCCCTGCGAAAGCAGAACCCCATCGACATTCATCGGCTTACCGTCTTCGCTGTAACCACGGATGCGGTGAGTAAGAATGACAGAAGAGGCCCTATTTACCGGGGATCGCAGTAGTAGGTTCGCACTCCCACAGGTATTTTCGCAACAAGATCGCCGTCTTTTGCAGCGGATGACAGGTACAGATAGTACACACCCGCTGTCCTGCCTGGACACGGCCACCACATGAAGAGATCAATCTTGCCGTCCGCGTCCAGATCTCCGGCCCAGATCAGAGTCGGAACTTCCATATGTCTCGTCAAGTCGAACTTGACCGCATGATCGGTAAGATTAAGCACTCCGAATTTTCGGGCGTGACTGCCTCGAGAAGCCGGTGAGTTTCTGTAGAAATCAAGCGTCTGATTGCGGTCACCTGCTCGCAGTTCGATCTTATAGCTGAGGACAAAAGTGTCTTTACCATGTTCTACTGCGTTTCCGAAAGCCCTCAGCATTGTCGGCGCTACTTCCATCTGTCCTTTTTCTTGATCAGGCAGACTCAGCAACACCGGTTGACCTGGATAGATGAATTTGCTTCCCGAGAAGGCTGTTTTTATGGAACCGGTCTTAAGATCGGGGAGCCCTCTAATCAAAAACAGCGGCACTTCCGGATAGCTTACGTCCACCTTCGTGAACTTGTCGCATCGATCGTCAACACCGGAAGTCACGGTAATCCTTGCCGGAAGAAGCAGGTGCCCGATATTAGAAACGAACAGACCGAACAATACGTCTTCGGATTTCAGGTCTGGATTGGGGAACATGTTACACTTGGGAACAATCAGCGAAATTTGAGATTCATCGCGGTCCTGCGCTGTCGCTGCTGCCACCGATAGAGCCAATATCAATACACTACATACAATAGTCCTTCTCATTCTAGCTTCCCCCTATTCAATTGTATGTCTTACTTTACCATACGGAAGCAAGCCCAACAAGGACCGCGTATTTAAGCAATTGAGGAAAGAATGTCCGCTGACCGGCCAAACCTCCGGACACACATTCCTCGTGGCATGGAAACGGAAATCCCTGAAAGTCCAATGATAGCCGATCAGAGTCGCAGGCCAATAGAAAAGTGGCTCAGAGATTACCTGCCGTCAAAAATCAATTGTGGTGTCTGGAACGGAAAGGGCCCGTTCTCTTTTATCCAGGCTTCGTTTTTCTTGTTCCATTCTTCCTGCTTGGCCAGCCTCTGCGCTTCCGCTTCTTGCGCTGCAGCCACGAACTTATTCCTGTCGTAGGATCCTTTTTCTGACATCGTCGTCTCCCTCCTGAGGGTGGCTTAGACCATTGAAAAGTTGCTTCGGAAATGCGTCTGCAAATACTTTTTTCGAGGTGAAACGGGAACTATGCAAGCCGTATTGACCAAGAGATTACCCAGCTTAGTTCTTGCGACTCTGGGGTTTGGGCCTCTTGAGGTTATGGCTCACACGCTTAGGAATGAGGATTCAGTGCTTAAATGATAACAGATCTGTCATCAAGGTTAAACTTAAAAGACGAG
>JACRDE010000642.1 GCA_016212935.1 Desulfomonile tiedjei
AATCAGCTTCTCACAAAGGTCCCCCAAAATCCCTATAGGCCCTAATCCCCCTAATTTGAAGGCAACTTCATACGACGGCGACAGCGAGATTCTGGCCCTGCTGAAACGTTTTCATGCTTCATCGTGGCGATTTCCGACACGAGAGTTGTTATCGGCTATGCCGACCGCACTCATGAACGCGCTCGCCAGAGAGTTTTTTTTCATTCTCATCAAAAAAAAACGGTTTATCGCAGGTTGCGCAGTGTTCCGGGAGGCACTGGAAGTCACGATGCTGAATTTTTGTGCTTAAGGGCCGTGTTTAGGATATAATTGATATTGTGAGCTAATTACTTTGTGCCGTCTACACGTTAGACGTCAGTGGGTCGTGAGAGGGAGGAAGGGGGGTGCGGGGAGCTCCAATAGATGTCAATGGACGTTAGATAGACCTTGACATAGCCTTAGGCAACAAATAAACTGCGCACTAGGGCAGTTACTAATAATTCAATTTTTTTCCCCAGCATGAATCCCATTAGCCATTCGTGGCTAATACTCCCCAAATACCGATGTTTATGGATCCGACACGGGCTGCTAATGGCAAGTGAGACTCCCGGAGAGGAGGCCGGGTCAGGAATGCCGCACCCGAAAGTTGGGATGTGAGTCACTTTTCTATCACTCTCAATCCTTTTTCGAGGAGAATGACATGGGTAAACAGGACGTAATTGATGCTGTCAAAGGCCTAGCCACTCAAAAGGTGCCCTGGGTTCCCTACTCGGGAGTTCACAGCGCCTTCCTCATCGGAGAGCCTGCCGACAAGTTTCTTAAAGACCCAGACCTCATCGCCAAGGGCGTGATTTTTGCGGCTGAGAGGTACAAAGCTGACGGTATTCCCCTTCTGTTCGATTTGACCGTTGAAGCCATCTCCATGGGCTGCGACCACAAGTGGTGGCCTGACAACCCGCCCTCAATAACCGGGCATCCGTTGGACAAGAAGACGTTGGCCGAATCCGGTTTGAAAGTGCCTGGCCCAAAGGACGGAAGATGGCCGATAATCATAGAAGCCGGGAAGAAAGTGAAGGCAGCGCTTCCTGACGTAGCGCTCTACGGAATCCTTTGCGGCCCGCTCACTTTGGCCAGCCATTTACGCGGTGTTCGAATCTTCACCGATGTGTACAAGAATAAAGTGCTCGCCAAGGAAATTATCGACTTCTGCGGAGAAGTCGCGGCAGAAGCGGCTCGCATCTATGCTGAAGAGATCGGATGCGATGTAATCGCAATTACTGATCCGGTGGCCTCTCAGATTAAACCCGAGACGTTCCTGGAATTTGTGACACCGGCAACTCAGCCTGCTGTCCGGGCCGTTAAGAAAGCAGGCAAGGTGTCGAGCTTCTTCATTTGTGGTGACGCCACAAAGGTTTTGCACGAAGTGGCTACGGTAGGAACAGACGGTTTTGCTATCGACGAGCAGCTCAATCTTACCTATGTCCGTGACGTGGCATTGATGCATGGTGTGGGATTTGGAGGCAACCTAAAACTCACTCTGGCTTTGTCGCTCGGCTTGCTCTCTCCCAGGGAGGACGCGATCGTGTCCTTGGCCGCAGGCGGCAGTACAGGATTTGTCTTCGCCCCAGGCTGAGACATGCCCTACGATGTTCCGTTGGAACACATGGATCAAGCCATCGAAGCAGTAGAGTGGTACAACACGTATTACGCGAAGTTCCCACATCACATGGTGAAGAAATAAGGAGGTGGGCCTATGTCCGGAAAGCTTCAAATCGACGTGCTCACCCTTGACAGCGTGCAATGCGCTGCTTGCGGCTACATGATGGAATCCATAGCCGCTCTACCAATGGAAATTCAGGAAATCATCGAATACAAGGAATGGTCCATCAAAAATAAGGAAGGCATTGGGAAATTTATAGAAATGAAGGGCAGAGTGCTTCCGACTATCGCTATTCAAGGAGAGCTGCTCTTTGAGTCGATCATTCCTCAGTATGAAGAACTTATTGATGCAATGGCCGATCGTGCTCCAACGCCCGAATTGGCCACCAGAATAAGGATGCTGCGCGATAAAGGTTTTGACTTCGACAATCTCGAAGCCAACCTAGCCCGAGCGGAATCCGGGATGCATACTCGTCGGGAAGAGTAATTCAGGACTGAAAACAGCTGAGGCGCGACTTCCATGCGCCTCACTTTCTCAACAACGATTGCCGTCCAAAAGTGGGGCGAAGATCGCGGAGGGGACGTATGTTCCAGTTCAAGACTCAACAAAAGGTGTGTGAAATCGGTGGGGTAAAGTTCGGCGGACAACCGGGCGAATATCCGACGGTGATCGTTCCTTCGATTTTCCAGAAAGGCGACAAGGTCTTTGAAGGAAAGCGCAAAGAGGGTTTTGACGAA
Source organism: Desulfomonile tiedjei (assembly GCA_016212935.1). Lineage (GTDB taxonomy): Bacteria > Desulfobacterota > Desulfomonilia > Desulfomonilales > Desulfomonilaceae > Desulfomonile > Desulfomonile tiedjei_A. The sequence continues at coordinate 2,377 of JACRDE010000642.1, forward strand.
AGCCGGGCAGCAGAGTTGCTCAAAACCTGTGACAAGCTCTGGGTTGAGACAGGCATTCCGTACATGGCGGACATTGTGGCAACCAAAGGGGAAGAGTTCAAGACTTACGTCGACTTCGTGACCAGCGTCACTTGCGCCCCCTTCTGCATTGACGCCTGGGTCATGAAACCGAAGCTTGAAGGGGCAAAGTACTGCGCTGACAAGGGACTCTTGGACCGTATGTTTTACAACAGCATAACTGTCTGGGAAAAAGACTTGGAAACCGAAATCAAAGAAATAGCTGACATCGGAGTGAAACACGTCCTTCTCGTGTCCTTCGACCCTGCAGATCAGATGCCTTCAGGGAGAATTACCGGGACCCAAAGGCTCCTGGATGCCATTGAAAAGGTCGGGGCAAAATTCGAGAGCATTTTTGTGGATACTTCGGTCATGAACGGTCCGGCCACTGCAATGTGCTCCGTAGCGAACAAGATGATCAAAGAAAAATGGGGTTTCCCGTGTGCAAGCGCTCCTTCCAACGGCTCGTACATGTGGAAAGCCGCAAAGGAAATGTGGGGCCAGAAAGGCTGGGCAGGCGCGGACGCAGCTTTAGAGGCTCTGTCGGCCACCATGTTCCACGACATGATTTTCTCCGGGCCAATGGCAGGCTCTGAAAGAATTTTCCCGGCCGTGGCAATGGCCGATGCGTTCCTCGCCACCATGGTCTACTGCGAAACCAAGAAGCTCCCGGAACTGGAGACGCATCCTTTGAGAAAGTTGTTCCCCGATTTCGTGGAACAGCTCAAAACGATGTGATTCAACCGGGTGAGCCTCAAAATCGCCCCACACTCTCCGTTTGAGTGGGGAAGTCCAATTGAAAGAGAGGAATCTTTAAATGGCAGCAATGACCCCCAGAGAGCGGGTTCAAAAATTCTTCAGGCGCGAACCCGTGGATGCAATGCCGGTTTTTAGCGGAATGGGACTGGTCACGATTCAGGCCATCAACAAGATGGGGATCCGCTTCGCCCAGGTCCACGGATCTGCCGACTATCTTGCTCGCTCAGCCATGACCAGCGCGGATCTTTTTGGATTCGACTCAGTAATCGTGCCCTACGACATGTGCACCATGGCTGAAGCCATGGGGCGCGGGGTTACGGTGTATGAAAACGCCGAGGGCGTCCTTTACCCAACGGTTCCGGACAAGTGGACATCCCTGGACGACGTTAAACTGGAGGAAGGCTGGATCGACAAAGCCCGCATGCCCAAGGTGGAAGAGGCATTCAAAATCCTGTTGAAAGAAGCTAACGGAAAGTATGCCGTTGGAGCGTGGGTACTCGGGCCTTTTACGCTAGGAGGACAGGTTATCGAACTGGACCTCCTCTTGAAAGGTGCCGCAAGGGATCGGGCGAGAGTCGAAGCATTCATGGACAAGATGACCGACGCAGTAATCGATGTGGCAAAGCGCTATCAGGCTCTCGGCGTGGACTACATGAACGTCAGGGAGATGGGTTCCGGAACGGACCTCCTGTCGCCCCGCATGTGGAAGCAGCTTATTCAGCCATACTTGAAAAGAATCTTCGATGAACTCAAGTCCCCTAAAATCCTTCATATTTGTGGAGGCACGGACTTGATCGTGGATCTCATGAATGATTGCGGAGCAGATGCGCTGAGTTTCGACCAAAAGAACAATCTAGTTGAAACCAGAAAGAAAATCGGCAATGATGTCATTTTGTTGGGCAACTTTGATCCGTGGGACACCTTGTGCCAGAAGGAAGCCGCTGACGTACCTGCCGTTATGAAGGCCTGTATAGACGCCGGCGTGGACGCCGTTTGGCCTGGATGCGATATATGGCCGGAAGTCAAGCCGGAAAACGTCGCAGCCTGGGTCAACACAGTCAGAGAGTATGGTAAGAAGCCGTCACCCGCTGTAGGACGAATATAGAACGATCAGACAGATGTTGTGAAACAGGAGGAAAAAGAATGGTCTCGGAAGAAAGACGCCAAGAGGTTTTGAAGAGCCTTTCCGAGGGTGTGGTCGAGTACCGGGAAGATCAGGTCAAGGATTCGGCCAACGCAGCTCTAGAGGAAGGAATGGACGCCTACGACGCTATCATGAACGGCCTTGCGGCCGGCATGGAAATCGTGGGTGACTTGTACGACCGGCAAGAATATTTCGTACCTGAGATACTGATGTGTGCGGATGCCTTGTATGCTGGGCTGGACATCTTGAAACCCCATCTCAAAACAGCATCCGACTCCGGAGCCCGTGGCCAGGTTGTCATAGGGACGGTCCAAGGCGACGTTCATGACATCGGCAAGAACCTCATCAAAATGATGTTCGACGTAGGTGGCTTCACGGTTCATGACCTGGGAAGGGACGTGCCTCTTGAGAAATTCGCGGAGGAACAATTGCGGACTGATGCAGAAATAGTGGCACTCTCCGCGATGATGACCACAACCATGATGGGCATGAAAAAGGTCATCCACATGATTAAAGAAAAGAATCCCGACGTCGCCATCATGCTCGGCGGCGCTCCGGTTACAAGGGACGTGGCCAAGCTGTTCGGCGCCGACGGTTACGCCGAGAGTGCTGGAAACGCGGTGCAGGAAGCCATCAAGATGATCGGCCAACTGCGTAAGCTCGACCAGGCAGGCATGCCCGCTAAGTAGTCGTTGCGAAATTTCGGGCGCTCTTTTTGCGCTGGATGGCCGTTTCTTTTTCGGTGTCCGATCCCCCCAAATCGCTTTTCAACCAGGGGATCGGGCCTGCTGATCGTCTCGGGACGCTGAACATACGGCCATCCGCCGCGAAGAGTCTTTGGCAACTAGCCGGACGGCCTGTTCACCTCACGGATAGGGTTCTCACGATGGTCGCCTCAGAGATGTGGCCGGTCCATCGCTCTTGAGGCTCGACCATCGGCTCCATCGATTCTGTAAGGGGCCTTCAGGAGGGGCTGTGGCTGAACAGGGGAAGTGCGGCCGCTAATGGTGAATCTCGCCTTTCCGTCGATCTGATGCGGCTGTGCTCTTGACCCGCTTATGGTGCCGTCGGCCTTCGAATTGACGCAGCCCGAGTGCAGAGAAAATCCTGGATCTTGTGATTGCTCGAAAGTCTCGACGAGGCTCTCGCGCAGCTGGAGACTCTACAATGAGCCCCGCAGAACATGACTTGCTGGTAATCGGATCAGGGCCCGCCGGTTTAACAGCGGGATTGTACGCACACCGTTCAGGGATTGACGTCTTTATGCTGGGCGGAGATACCCCTGGCGGCCAGGTGACCATGCATTACAAGGTGGAAAACTTTCCCGGATTCCCTGGAGGGGTTACAGGGGCCGACCTTATGACCCGCTGGTTGCGGCAGGTCATCGATGAAACCGACTCCATGCCGGTATCCGAATCCGTGAAGGGCGTGGATTTCTCGAGGCCTGCAAAAGAAGTGCACACCGAATCCGCCACATATCGGGGACGTGCTGTTGTGATCGCTACTGGCGCCGGCCCCAGACGGATGGATGTCCCCGGCGAGTCAGAATTCCAGGGGAAGGGCGTTTTTTACTGTGCCACTTGTGATGCACCGCTTCTCAGGACCATGTCCCGCCGTCGAGCAGTTGTCGTCGGTGGCGGCGACACTGCTTTGCACACCTCATTGGCATTGTTGCCACATGCAGAATCGGTGACCATCATCACCCGCGGAGAGCGGCTTCGGGCCAAACCAGCTTTGATAAAACGAATCCTGAAAAACAAGAACGTACAGGTGCTGGTTAACTTAAGCGTGAAGGCGGTAATTGGAGATGTGGCCACAACCGCCCTTCTCTTGGAAAAGAAGGACACAGGGGAATTTGAGAAATTTCCTGTGGAAGCTGTGTTCGTCGGCATAGGCCAGTCGCCGAACACAAGCTTTCTAGGCGGTGCCCTGCACCTCAGTGCGGACGGTTCCATTGTTACGGACAGCTCTTTGCAGACTTCAATTCCTGGGATTTTTGCCGCAGGAGACGTTCGGGAGACCCCCTTGCGCCAGATAGTGACCGCAGCGGCTGACGGGGCGCTTGCAGCCCACAATGCGGTCCAATATCTCCAGATTACCGGCGGATAAATCAGATTAGCTAGCGAAGGAAGTGGTCCGGTGCGGCTCTGATCCACCGGCCACTAGAAAATAGCGCCAAGGCAAAAGCCAATAAGAGAAGGGGAATCGCGGTATGGAAAAAAAGAAGTACATGGTTATCTTCCAACCCTCGGCTCGTCGTGGGCTGATTGAAGAAGACACCAACCTTATTGAAGCCTCCCGGCAACTGGGTGTGGATATCGAAGCCCTGTGCGGAGAAAAGAAGGTCTGCGGAAAGTGCAAAGTCCGGATTGAAGAAGGGTTCTTCGAGAAGTTCGGCATACAATCCAGCAGAAGCAACGTAAGCGAATGGCAGGAGGAGGAAGACAAATTCTTCACTCCTGTCCAGAAAGATGAAGGTTATCGGCTAGGGTGTGTAGCCAAAGTCAAAGGCGACTTGCTGGTCTTCGTGCCTGAGGAGGCTAGAGCTGGCAAACAGGTGGTCAGCAAAGCTGCAAGGGACATCCACATAGATTGGAATCCTGCGGTCAAGCAGTATTCTGTGGAAGTAGTACCGCCGACATTTGAGGAGCCCTCGGGAGACTTTGAGCGGATATGCAGAGAATTGGAAAGAAACTTCGGCCTGCGTGACCTTACCATCGACTGGCACGCTTTGAGAAAACTCCCGAGACGCCAGAGGGAGGGAAACTGGTCAGTCACTGTTGACGTTTGGATGGACAAGGAAATAGTCAGGGTCCTCCCAGCCAAAACCGAAGACTATTACGGCATAGCTATCGATGTAGGAACAACCACAGTGGCCGCCTACCTCTGCAACATGCGAACAATGGAGGTTCTCACCACCACCTCCATGATGAACCCACAGTGCAAGTACGGCGAAGACGTCATGGCCCGGATCACTTACCACATGATGAACCCCGGCGGCCTTGAGACCATGAGTAACGACCTTGTAGAGGGGTTGAACAAACTCATCAGTCAGGGCTGCGAAAGCACACACCCCCCGAAGAAGAGGAAAAAGAAAAAGGCAGAAGACGTGGACGCGTCAACAGAACCTGTCGAACTGCCGGATACCACCAAAGCGGAAGAAGAATCGGAAGAGGTAGATCCAAAGAAATACCCGTGCCTCACAACAAACGACATAGTTGATTTGACCCTAGTGGGCAACACGGCCATGCATCACATTCTGTTGAAGCTCGACCCGGAGTTCGTAGGGCTTGCTCCGTTTCCACCGGTCATTCACCGCAGCCTGGACATCAAGGCGAGGGATCTTGGAGTAAACATCAATGATTCAGCATACGTACATATCCTGCCTAACGAAGCCGGATTCGTAGGTGCGGACAACGTGGGCGTGCTTATCGCTGAAGAGCCGTACAAGCACGATCAAATGCAGTTGCTCATTGATATCGGGACTAACGGCGAGCTGGTATTGGGCAACAACAAAAAACTGATTTCGTGTTCCTGTGCAACCGGACCTGCTCTGGAAGGCGCTCAATTGAGCTACGGGATGCGCGCTGCTCCAGGGGCTATCGAGCGCATACTCATCGATCCGGAAACACACGAAGTGGACTACAAGGTTATTGGCAGAGACGCTTGGAAGAAATACTCCAAGCCCGAAGAAATGAAAACCAAGGGCATATGCGGTTCAGGAATACTCGACGTGCTCGCGGAACTATACTCGTCAGGGGTTATCGAAAAGAGCGGCCGATTCAGCAAGAACCAGAAATCCAACCGCTACCGCGTTAACCCGGACACCAGGCAGCCCGAATTCGTGATCGCATGGGCAAACGAGACATCTATAGGCAAGGACGTGGTCATAACCCAAAAGGACGTGCGTCAAATCCAGCTCGGCAAGGGAGCCCTGTACACCGGCTGCAAACTGATGATGCGTCGAATGGGTCTTTCCCAGGTGGATACCATCAAGATCGCGGGCGCTTTCGGTACGCATGTGGACAAGACCAAAGCACTGATAATGGGCCTCTTCCCGGACTGCGACCTCGAGATGGTGCATGCAGTTGGAAACGCGGCGGGTGATGGAGCCAGGGCCGCTTTGCTCAACAGAGAGAAACGGGCTGAAGCCAACTGGGTTGCCAGAAATGTTGAATATATTGAGCTAACTGTAGAATCTGACTTCCAGCAGCAGTTCATGGAAGCTATGCAAGTTCCTCACATGAAGGACGCATTCCCTCATCTGGAAGGAGTTGTACCCCCAGAGGTTCTGCACCAGAAGTAAGTCACTTGTAAGGGAAGGTTCTCGACGAAGCATTGCCTGACAGTGGCCAACTCACAGCCAATCGTCGGGTGTATGTGACCGGGATCGGCAAGACGGTATTCAAAGGGCCGTTTCTAGAAAGAGCTCAGGTCATTGTGCTGGTGCTTATCGAGTTACTTTCCCTTCGACCCCCCTGCTGCAGGTTTCAACCGGACCTATATCTCGCGTCAGGGCAGCCATGACCCGATTGACAGAACCGACAAGAGAAGTATACTTAATTCATCATTAGAATGATGTGCAATTGCATCGAAAACTGACCACATTCTCGATGCGATTACATAAGAACCATGGGCGATGTCAATAATCGCTCAGACTATGGTGCGTGTGACACAAATGACTGCAAAGACTCTGGTTGAGGTGTTGGTCACCGATTTTGCCCAATGACAGGCGTGCGTCTATATGATCGCAGCGGTAAAGGCTTTACCGCATGAAATCCTGGACAAAATCGACTATCGAGAGTGGAGCCTTCGCACACTTGAGGGAGCAGCTCGTTTTCGCGAGCTGAAAGCAAAGAGTCTGCCCTGTGTGGCGATTGAAGGGAAATTGGTTTTTGAATCCAACATCCCCCAGGAAGAAGAGTTGATTGCAGCCGTTGAAGAAGCCTCGAAGGAGACGGCGTCTTGACAAAAGTGACCGTTGATGCAGGCGCATGCGGTTTTCGGTCCGGGATAACCGCTAACAAAGAAGACCGACGAAGCGTGAGAATCGAGATAGAATCCGACTGTGATTCCGTGGCCGAACTTGGCGAAAAATTGAAAGACCTCGGGCTGTTGGGACTTGGCGACGTGTTGGGTAAGGGTACGAACGGCAACAGGATCCTCGCGACAGGCATGAATACCCTATCCCATTCAGGTTGTCCGGTCTTGTCAGCCATAATCAAGGTGTGCGAAGTGGAGTTGGGTTTGAACATTCCCTGCCCGGTAAGAATCGAGTTTCAGGAGGAACCGAAGCAGAGTGACTGACGATCAGTCGATCAAGTTCGTTCCGGCGATTTCATGAGCTTGTGATCTGAGTTCATACCTCGGAACGACCCTTCCCAGATCCCAAAATACCAGGAGGTGCGGATGGCGGCGAAGGAAAGCTCGATTCAGGTGCAGGACATCTCTAGCGTTCGCAACAAACAAGCGCCCATACTCCTCCCCCAAGACTCCCTGGAGGAAATAGATCTGCTGGCCAAAGAGTTCGGATTTCATGAATTCCACTTGCTCCAAACGTCGGAGATCGTGACAGCGAGGTGGGTAGGTCTGAAATGCCGGTACGGTTGTGCCAACTACAACACAAGCTGGTGTTGTCCTCCTGCTGCACCGGATTTTCAGAGCGTTCGAGAGCTCTTGACCGAATACGAGCTTGCTCTTCTGCTCATGAGCGAAAACCGCAACCAACACTTCTACCGTAATTCGTCCGAAAAACGACGAGTTCAGATCAAACAGTGGAAAGCAACTGTTTCGCTTGAACGAAAGCTCTTTCTGCTTGGTTACTACAAGGCTTTCGGGTTGCCCGCGGAAACTTGTGCCCTGTGTAAGGAATGCGCCTACCCCAAACAATGCAAATTCCCCAATGAGAAGCGCCCCTCACTGGAGGCATGTTCGATCGATGTGTTCGAGACACTCAAGAAGATCGGTCATACCGCAAGACTGGCGCGCAAGATTGAAGACTGTTTTCACAGCTATTCTCTCATTCTACTTATCTGATCTCGTGCAATGAGCTCTCGCCTCGGTATAGGGAGGTCAAAATGAAAGTCAAGATTCTAGGCACCGGATGCGCCAGATGCGACAACCTGCTTCGCAACGCGGAAGAGGCGGTTGGTCGAATTCCGGAAATCAACGGAAGTGTCAAGGTGGAGAAAGTCATAGATCCTGAGGAATTTTTTCGCCTGAAGGTATTTGTGACTCCTGCGCTTGTCATCAATGATAAGGTCATATCCAGCGGCAAAGTCCTGACTGTGGATGAAATCCAATCTGAATTGCTTAAACGCTTGCACGGAGAAGACAAATGAATCCGGATGGAATTCACGTGTATCTTATTTCGGGCTTCCTCGGGAGCGGCAAGACGACTCTGCTGAACCGAATGCTCAAAGAAGCTCCTCCCGATCTGAAGCTGCTGATTCTTATGAACGAGTTCGGAGAAGAGAGCATCGACGGCGCACTGGTGGAAGACCCGGAGCTGGAGATGCTGGAAATCAGTCGAGGGTCCATTTTCTGTGCTTGCGTCAAAGGTGATTTTATCAAGGCCCTTTACAGGATCGCGTTCGTGATTCAGCCGCAAGCCCTTGTGATTGAGGCAAGCGGAGTAGCAAATCCCACGGACATAGGCAGAGATCTTTTCCATCCCGTGTACAAAGGAACATTTGCGTCGCTGGAAAAATTCTGTCTCATTGACACGGCCAATTTCCTGGAGCAGTACGAAATATTCACAGCAATCGAAAAGCAAATCGAGGCTGCCGACAACTTCATCCTCAACAAAATGGACGAGATTGACAGAGAAACAGCCGAGCGCGTAAAGGAGACTATTCTCAAGCACAACCCGAATGCTTCCTTCGTCGAATGCACCTATGCCCAAGTTGACGTTGCTGGCGTATTCAGGACCGCCTTGAGAGCATCGCCCGCTATTGAGGAAACCTCCAAGGAAGATGAGCTTCTCACGAACGACGAGTTGGAAAACGTTGTGGATCGGATTTTGGACGACGAGGCAGGGCAAGTCGCTCCGCCCGACCGGCTCATTTCGTTTGTCTGTCGCTGGATTCCTGGCAAAATAGACGGCTTTCGCCGGATTGCAGACAACCTGCCTTCAGATATAGTCCGTGCTAAAGGTTTTCTGTTCGAAAACGGTCAGTCGTATCTGTATAGCCATGTTGGACACAAATATGAAATCGTACCATTTGAGAGCCCCAGACTGCTTAACAAGGCGATGAACCGAGTCGTGTTCATAAGGCACGAATTCAACGAAGACGACGTGCGCTCAATGTTCGCGGATCAGGGAATAGAATTGCTCTGACCGGCATCACTGGTCAGATTCAGCGGGGAATGTTATGGCTATTCAGATCGAAGATTTCCTGGGGACTGCTCTCTCGATTCCTGAGGACAGATTCTACGAGCCGGAAGAAGGTTTGTGGCTGAAGCGACAACCGGATGGCACATTCGCTGTGGGTTTTACCGAACCGGCGCTGCTGATGACAGGGGCCATGCGCGATATTGAAATGCTGGTTGACTCGGGGGCGAAGGTCAACTCCGGCGAGACAGTGCTCTTGGGGTTGACTGCAAAGCTCAAGTACATTGCCTGCCCGTTGCCAGGTATAGTCACTTTTCCAGAGCAGCGGGATGGTCTTGGCTCCAGCATTATGGCCGATCCCTATAATACGCCTCTTTTTTTTGTAGATCCGTCGGACTTCAATGAGCGGAACCTCTCCAACGCCGCTGTATATTGCGATTTCTTGAAAAACTCGGAAGGCGCACGAAACCCCAAGGGATTGAAGGGAGGAGTTTCGCCTACTTGCAAGGCGGTCTATATGGGATTGGGGCAACAGAAGTTCGATTGATCTTCGATTCAGTTGCTTCGGTTCATGCCGCGGAATGATGGCAACTCCGTGCGCGGAGACCGCCATGACGAAGCATGAAAAGCCACAATAGTCGCATGTTGCCTTTTGCCATCTAGGCCTGGAAGGAAGCATTGGACATGTTCCTCAGCAGTCTGGTTCTGAAGGGGTTCAAATCATACTCCGAACGAGTGGAGGTGAATTTCAGCCCGAAGATAGCAGTCATAATCGGCAGCAACGGTGTGGGAAAGAGTAATGCGTTGGAAGGCATTGCTTGGGCCCTTGGAGAAGACGATCTCAATGCATTGCGATGCCGGAACCGCATGGACTTGTTCTTCGGCGGTTCGCAGATCACGGCCCCTGCGGACGAAGCCAGTATCGAATTGACCTTTGAGAACAGCTCCACGCGGCATCGCTTCTGCCGGTGTCTTTCCAGATCTGGGAAAGAGGTGTTCATGGTGAACGACACGGCGGTGAGTGGGGTACCTGAATATCAGGAGGCCCTGAACTCCATCGGCGTACCTACCCGCTGCCACAACGTCATCCGACAGGAAGAATTGACCGATTTCTTTGTCAAACCCCCGTCTGAACGCAGGCACTACCTACAACAATACATTGGCTCCGACGGAGACCTGGAACGTGTCAACAACCTATTTGACGAATATATCCAGGCCCTCCTTCCAGGTAGCCGGGCAAGGATAGTGAACTGGAACGGTGAAGTAGGACCGGACCTGGAGGTCACCTTCCCGGACAAGGGAGTAAAATGGGGAGTTCTGCTGTCAGGAGGAGAAAGGGCCGTCACTGCCCTGGCTCTGAAGCTTGCTCTGTTCAATCTCGTGAGAAGCCCCATGTTCATGATGGATGAGGTGGAGCCCTCGATGGACTGGACACGAAATCATAACATGCAGGGATTGCTCAAAAAGATTTCCCAGAACCGTCAATTGATCATGGTCACACATTTCCAGAGTACCATTCAGATGGCAGACACGGTTCACGGGGTGCGGATCAGGCCGGATGGATCGAGCTGGCTGAAATTCCATTTCCTCATGGACGAGCGACTGTTCAAAATCTACAAATGCTGTTGAGCGGGCGGGCTCATTGAAATTTTTGGTGTCATGGACACAAGGGCATCGGATCAGCCAAATGTCAATCGAAATCCTGCGAGCGGAGGTTGGATATGACAAACGGTCTTTTCCCGCTTTTGAGTCTGGGGATTTCATCCACACACTCGAAAACGAATTCCATGCTACTGGACTTTACGTGCTCGGTCAGCTGATTCCGGAGAGTTGCAATCGTATCTTCGGATAATTTTTCCCAGGGGATGATCTTGACCAGGAGCGTATTCAGATCGTGCTGAATTATTTGACCTTCTTTTATCTCGTTAAGGTAGTAAAAAGCGTAGTTCATACCTAGAGGCGATACCAGTTTTCTTTCAGGAGTAACTATGAGGTCCGCCTCGCGGCCGATTATTCCGTCGATGGTCGGGTGTTTCCTCCCGCAGGTGCAGGATTCCCCTCCTTTTACCGCCAGATCTCCCGATTTATACCTGATGAAAGGCATTGCGAAATTATGAAGGCATGTTCCCACGATCTCGTCATAGCCATCTTCTCTTGGCATTAGCTCCAGAATGCCCAATTCCATTTGCACGTGATACTTTCCGGAATGAGAGCACTGCATTGCTATAGCAACCGATTCTTCCTGGCCGTACCAGTCGCTTAGCTGGCATCTGAAGGTGGACTCGATTTGTTCCCGCACATGCGGGTAGAGGTTTTCTGACGAAGTTATTAGGAACTTTGGTCTATGCTTCAAAGGCTTGTGCCTGTCGATCCATCTGGCGAGTATGTACAGGCTGGAAGGCCATGCGCTGATGAAAGTCGGTTTGAAGGTCTCGAGTGCCTCGAAAATATGCTCGAGCTCCGTATCGTCCGACCTTGTCAAAGTCAACCTCAGCTCCCGCGTCACTGGATCGTAATCCTTGAATCTGCCGTGACGGCCTGACAACGGTTCTTTGAACACGGCCACAGGATCTCCTTCCTTGTACCCAACCCATGCCAAATGACGCAGAGCAAGGGCCCTGTTCATGGACATCGTTGCGTTATCCACAAAGAAATTCAGAGGCGAACCGGTGCTTCCGCTGGTGTGTGCCGCCTCCCTGCTCCAGAAGGAGAAATTCGTGGCGAGAAGGTCCTTTTTGTTCTTTCGCACTATTTCTTTGGTAAGGAACGGAAGTTTCTTCAAGTCGTCCGGAACTTGTATATCCCCAGGTTTGAGGCCTCTTTCATCAAATACTTTTCGATAATAGGGAACATTGGAATAACAGTGATTCAGCAGTGACTCCAGACGACGCTGTTGGTATTGCTCCAGCTCTCCAGTGTCCCAGTGTTCGCTTTGCTGCAGCAGGGCCAGGGCTTTCTTGAACCCTCTCCCGTACCTGAAGGAAGGAGGGGTTAACCGATACAAGAACGTAGCACCTCGGACAAGCGGGCCTGGCGCCCTTTTTACAATATTCTTCAGGAATGGCAGCATTGGGACCCCCTTTCTCGTCAATTCGAGGACACTACAATTAGATTGAGTCCCCCCAGCCTATCCGTTGCAGCCCGCGACATCATCACACAAAACCAGCTGCTAACAGAATAATCACAAATTAGTCGCCAGCAAACTCGACGCGTCTTGATTTCACCATATCATGATGCATTCTTTCCTCATTTTCATCGTGTGACAAGCGTCGGATTTGTTCCACTCATTCTACAAAAAAGGAAGAGGCAGCGCCTCAACGGCATCGAGCCAGAGGAGGCGGTCCCTCTTCCTTTGGACTGTCAGGACATTATTTCGATGCAGGGTTCTTTAGAATCCCAACCCCAACACAATTCCAGTAGCCACATACGAACGTGTGTAACTCGAATCCGGAATGTCCCTTGTGCCTGGCTGGACTAAGAAGTCGTCGGAACGAAATACAGATGACTCAAGTCTGCCTGTGCCGTCTATTTCCAACCAACTGCCTGCCACCCAAAGACCTGCCCTGACGTTGGGCATCATGTACGTGGAAGCCTCGGCCTCAGCTTCGAGAAACCGGCCACTGTTCCCTTTGAGGGTATAAGTCGTGGTTGTGGTCTCTACAACCGTCGGAGCGACGGCAGCATTGGCACAGTGGATTCCGAAAGCGTTCTGCCAGTTGTTCCAAGCCAGAGGGCCGCCAATAACTCGCCACTTGTATTCAGGATCCCAAAGCGTCGGGCAAGGACTGCAAGTCTTTTTGCAGCTTCTTCCTCGAATGCCCAGATAGGGAATCCATGTCTGTCCAACAGGGTCACCGGACAACTGTCCGATACCCCCCGGTCATATGCGTTCGCAGGTAATTGCCAGGGCCGGTGACAAGCCAGCTGCAATGCCTACGGCAGTGGCCTGTACAAAATTTCTTGGATCAGTCATTTTGTAGTCTATGTGTTCGGTCCTGAAACCTAGCTCAAAGCCGAGGCCGCAAGTGACCATGAATGCCGCGCCGGCTTCCGCCATCCACCAGTGAATATCCTTTGCGGTCCAGACCCAGGGAGAAAGCAGATTTTG
>JACRDE010000640.1 GCA_016212935.1 Desulfomonile tiedjei
AGAAACCTTTTTTTCGCTCGGCGCCGGTGACCTGATCGTCGGGCTTACGTACCACGACACCCATCCCCAAGAAACAAATACCAAGACCATTGTGGGCGGCTTCTTCGATCCGTCGCCGGAGCTTATCGAAAAACTCAAACCGGACGTAATTCTTCTTTCCTCATTCCAGGCAAAGATACTGAAGAGGTTTGAGGGTTCCGACATACCATTGATTCACGTCGATGCGTCCACCATAGAGGATGGCTTCAAGATGATTGAACTTGTGGGAGAAATCGCCGACAAGAGAGAAGAAGCCGTGGCGAAGATCAATCAAATACGAAAACAGCTTGATCTCGTTTCCCGCAAGGTCGAAAAGATTCCAGAAGCCAAACGCAAACGAGTCATGCGACTCATGGGATCCGAAACGATCATGACGCCAGGCGAAAGCTCGTTTCAAAATGAACTGATACGGTGTGCGGGCGGGATAGCTCCGTCATTCGGAAAGCCTGGGCCGGTCGTGCCCGTGACCAAAGAAGAATGGATGAAGTTTAATCCTCAGCTGATCTACTATTGTGGAAACGAGTGGAGACTGTCGAAGAAGTTCTTCGACAAGCCCGGATGGAAGGACGTAGAAGCAGTCAGGAATAGCAATTATGCCCACTTTCCGTGCGATCTTACCTGCCGTGCATCGGTAAACATGGGGAATTTTGTTTCATGGTTGGCCGGTGTGATCTATGCAGACGAGTTGGCGGACGAAAATGCAAGATTCACCCCTGACCGAGCACTGCGATCTCGACTTCTCACCATTGATCTTCTCTACGTGAAATCAGCTCAGGTAATCGACGGTACCATGCATGATTTTCCCACTCAGACCCTCTTGATTGACTTCACAGAACCCATGAATTGCCTCAACTCACTTGCCGGCAGCCTCCCAGGCGTTACAGCTGTAGGAAATCACTTTCTGTCCCCGCCTTTGTGGACCACGCTGCACTGGCTCTCTATGGATGCCATAAAACAGAATGTTTGCAGCGTTGCCGGACGGGATGTGGCTTGCACGTCCCTCCTGTACACGGGAGCGAGAATGGACAATCTCTCTGTGCAGAAGATGCAGCACGGGGAAATGATTGTGTACGCATTGGTCACTGCAGGAGTGGAGGCTAACGCGATGCGGGCGTCTGTAGATGAAGGAAGGTTTTATGAGCCGGGGACCATCAATGTTATTATACTCACCAACATGCAGCTTAGTTCGAGAGCCCTGACACGAGCCATCATCAGCGCCACGGAGGCAAAATCCGCGGCTCTTCAGGACCTTGACATTCGCAGCTCGTATTCTCCTGGCTACCAGGCGACCGGAACCGGTACGGACGAAGTGCTGGTAGTAGAGGGACGTGGGAAAAAAGTGGAAAACGCAGGTGGACATTCAAAACTGGGGGAGCTGATCGCCAAAACAGTATACAGTGGAGTGAAGGAGAGTATAGCTCTTCAGAACGGTTTGCTAACCGGCCGTAGCGTCTTTCGACGGCTCCATGAGCGCAATATTGACCTGCATGGATTGGTGACCGAATGCGGTAAGTTTTCCCGCGAACATGGCTCTCGCATCTACGCTGACCTGGAAACGCTACTGTTGAATCCTGTCTATGCCGGTTTCTTGGAGTCGGCATTCGCCGTCAGCACGGCCTACGATAGCGGTCTTGTCAGTGATCTGCAGTCATTTCAAGAAGTTTGCAGACACAGATGCGAAGCGATCGCCGGCGGTAAGACGGGCACCTGGATACGCTTCGTACCGGATGATTTCGCGTCGAAGCCTATCTGTATGGCTTTTGATGCTCTTCTCAACGGTCTTTATCACAAGAAAAGGGAAGTCGTTGAAACGCCCCCGGAATTTGGCACATGTGGGAAATAGGATATCTACAATGAGATGGTCGGAAGCAACTCACATATACTCGTACGCGAAGCTCTTGTTCTCGAGGAGGACCCCAAAAAACTTCACTTGGTTACCGTGGCGCATCTGTGGACTCGTGGCCGTTTCTGCCATCCTGTTTGTGCCGCCAGCCAAAGCAGAACCTTCCCCCAAGGTCTGCGTAGAGGACGACTTGTCTCGCCAGGTATGCGTCTCTGCTTTTCCCAAGAGAGTCATTTCCCTGGCTCCGAGCCTCACTGAAATCGTGTTCGACCTTGGGGCGGGACATACGCTCGTCGGTAGGACTGCGCGATGCAACGAGCCGCCTGAGGTGCTGAAGATCCAGGACATCGGGGCATACATGAATCCCGACTTGGAACGGATAATTGCCCTGAGACCGGATCTCGTGCTATCACCTGAAAGCGGCATGCGAAAGGAAGTCGTGGATAGGTTGACTGACCTCGGAATTCCTACGTTTGTGGATAACAGCAGAACCCTGGACGAGATCGTTTACTTGTTAAGCCGGCTTGGGACGATCCTTGGAAGGGAGTCCGACGCAAAAACCGTTGCGCAGCAATTTCGGCAGCGAAGGCAGGCTGTAAGAGAACGCGTCGACCATGTCAGCAAGCCTCTCATCCTATTTGCTGTGGGCATTAGACCTCTTGTCCTAGCTGGAGGAAGGTCCTTCATCGGGTCGTTGATCCGCGAGGCTGGTGGAACCAATGTTGCGGAAGACGCCACTATCCCGTATCCCAAGTTCAATATGGAAGAAGTGGCGAAACGTGACCCTGACATCATAATCGTCCTGAACAAAGAATGCCGGGAAGATGAATGTTTCAATGAGTGGCAAAAGCATCAAGCTCTCAGCGCAGTCAGAAACAATCAAATATATCAGCTTGATGCTGATCTGGTGGCTCGCGCGTCCGCGAGAATCATGGACGCGTTGGAACAGCTGGCCGCTATATTTCACCCCAAGGTTTTCGGTAGTGGATTATCCGTTGGCGTCAATAGAACCAAATAATTGCTCTAGCAGCCCTTCCCCGTATTGAGTAAGGGATTTCGATGCGGTTGTCTACGTTTGCAAGAACGATTCTTATAAGTATTAGCCTGACAGGTGTTCTGCTTGTGGTGCTGCTCATTTCTCTACTGACAGGCACGACCGTCACAGAGGTAAAGACGCTATTGACAGGGAGTGTCCAAGGGATCGATGCTCAAAAGACATGGACGATCATTTTGTCGTACAGACTTCCCAGGACGCTTCTGGCTGCCGTCGCAGGAGCAGGTTTGGCCTCTGCCGGGGTGGTGTTTCAAGGTGTGCTCAAAAACCCCTTGGCCGATCCTTACCTCATCGGCATTGCCGCAGGAGGGTCGCTGGGAGCCGTGGTGTCCATCTCCCTGTTCGGAGAGAGATGGCTTCTCGGCACCTCCGTGTGTGCATTCCTCGGGAGTATTTCGGCTGTCGGCCTGGTGTATGGTCTGGCCGTGGCTAGACGAGGCCGAGGATATGTCAACACCGTCATTCTGGCAGGAGTGATTGTCGGTGCACTGATGAATGCAGTAATGCTCTTGATCTTGTCTCTTTCGGGCTCTCATGAAAAGCAGCGGATTCTTTTCTGGCTGATGGGAGATTTCAGTCTTGCCAGCTACCAGCAAGTCTTACTGGCGGCAGTGGCCGTCACCGTGGGATGGACGCTTATTTACCTCAACGCCAATCGACTGAACCTCTTGATTGTCGGAGATGACACAGCCTCTCACCTCGGGCTCAATGTTTTCAGAACGCGCACTTTGTTCATGCTCGTCGCGGCAATGCTGACTGGAGCAACCGTGAGCGTGTCCGGAACAATCGGGTTCGTTGGCTTGGTGGTCCCCCACGCGATGAGGCTCTTGTTCGGGCCTGACAACAGAGTGCTCCTTCCGGCTGCATTGCTTGGTGGAGCGGCCTTTCTCGCGGCCTCGGACTGCGTGGCCAGAGTTGTCGCTTATCCTATGGAGCTGCCGGTGGGCGTCATCACCACGCTATCTGGGGCGCCTTTCTTCCTCTATCTTCTTGTGAAAAAATGAGCAGCGCCTGTGCTGCGTAACGTAGCTTCGAGACTCAGAATATGAAAACTGCGCTTGTGGAATGCAGAGATGTCAGCTTTGGTTACGGTACGAGAACAGTGCTCCAAGGAATAAGCCTGGGCATAGCGGAGGCCGACTTCGTCGGCGTAATAGGACCCAACGGCGCGGGTAAATCGACGCTCATAAAAGTCTTGAGCGGGGTGCTGCGTCCTTCTGAAGGTGTTGTCAACCTCAGCGGCGCAGATATGAGGTCCCTTTCCAGAAAAAAAGTGGCCGCAGAACTCGCTGTGGTCCAGCAGGAAGAGGCATCCGACTTCAGTTTCACGGTAACAGAAGAGGTGATGATGGGGCGGGCACCCCATCATGGGGGCCTGTATTTTGAGGACCATTCGGACCGAGTGATCGTGCAAGAAGCAATGGATAAGACGAGAGTGACTCATTTGGCTGAGCGCAGGATAGAAACGCTATCCGGTGGCGAGCGCCAGAGAGTGAGAATTGCCAGGGCCCTTGCGCAGCAGCCCAAGATCCTTTTCCTCGATGAGCCTACCAATCATCTGGATCTGTATGCCCAGCTGTCGCTGATCGAATTGATGCGTAACATCAACCGAGAAGGCATAGCGATCTTTATAGTATCCCACGACATCAACTTTATGTGCGAATCATGCGCTCACCTGAAGATTCTCCATGAGACGAGTTTCT
Organism: Desulfomonile tiedjei; assembly: GCA_016212935.1. GTDB lineage: Bacteria > Desulfobacterota > Desulfomonilia > Desulfomonilales > Desulfomonilaceae > Desulfomonile > Desulfomonile tiedjei_A. The sequence continues at coordinate 4,640 of JACRDE010000640.1, forward strand.
ACTGCCAAGGCTCTCCTCGGGACGTGATTACAGAGGAAAATCTGGCGCACTCCTTCAACATAAAGGCGCTTGTCGATGTGAACCCTATCACGGCAGCCCCGCGAATGACGCCCCTGGCGCGGCTGGAAAACGCTCCATGATCTTCTGTTCCCAAGCCCGTGCTTCGATCCGGTGTGGAAATGGTGAGTGGCATCTCTCATGATCGGACACGGCCCTGGATGAGGGGCCTTCCCGAAAAACCACGCCAGGCTCCTGCCAAGCGCACCGACACCAAAGCCTACGTGTAACCGGTTCGCGTTCAAACGAGGAAGGGGCTGGGGGCTCTTTACATAAGAAGGTTCCCCCAATATTGCTGATTTGAAAGCGAATTCGCATAGGCGGCGATTCGAGGTGACAGGAGACTCCCCCTGGTTAAAACGAACCTAAAACTCAATCCCTCGCTGCGCTTGTACCCCAGAATAAAAGTGGTGCCGCACGGCCCTCATATCGGTGACCATGTCAGCAATTTGGAGCAAGCATTCCGGGGCATTGCGTCCCGTTATCAAGACATGAGTGCCATCGGGGCGATTGACGAGGACATCTTGAACTTCACATTCGTTGAGGACGTTATGTTTCACCAAGTATGTGAACTCATCCAGAACGATCAACCGGTATCTTGAGGACAGAATGAGCCCTTTTGCAAACGACCAAGCTCTGACGGCAGCTGCAATATGCCTTTGCATACCTTTGGAGTTCCAGGTGAATCCTTCTCCCAACACGAATACGTCCAGAAGGTCTTTGAAACGATCTGACGAGACCAGTTCGCCGCTTAGCCGTGTCCCCTTGATGAACTGAAGCAGGCAGACGGGAAAATCATGGCCAAGGGCCCTATAGATTAGGCCAAGAGCAGCCGTGGTCTTACCTTTTCCATCACCGGTATTTATCATCAATAGTCCTTTTTTCACGGGACCACCCCTTTGAAAAGCATCACGTTCATAGAGCAGTGATCTCTCTTCATTGATCAAATGCGGTTGTCGCCTGAAAACCGTCAGAGGTTTTGAATCTCAGGCAGTCCCATTCCGCGATGAAAAAATGGGGACGGGCTTTGGCTGCACCGTCCCTGAGAGCAGGTCTGTTGCTCACAAAACCCCGTGGAAGGTGGCTTTTCCCAGGGCAAACCGTTTTCCTCCATTTGGGTGCTGAAATTCCATTTGATCTCAGTAGCCCACGAAAGGCAGTCCGATGGTACGGCCTATGGAGAAGAAGCAGCCAGTGGTTGCGCTGCGAGCCCGGTCCAGCCAATTCGCGCTGGTCAAGCAGCTACCGTATGGCACAGGGTCGGAGATTTGGTTATTGTCGTTCAGTCTTGCTTTCTCCATATAAGAATTGTAAGCCAGCCACTCCTGCAATTCGCACAAGTTGCCTGTTTTGATATACCCAAGCTTTCTCATCTCGATCCTGGCGTAACAATCCGGATCGGTCACCTTGAACTCAATCAAGTCCTCCGGTAATACCAGGAACAATTCGCGAACCGGCACAGCGCCGGCTTCAACGACTCCTTGATCTTTCAGATCCCAGTATCCCTTGAAGCTGTAATGACGATATCTGAAAAAGCGTCTTCGAAATGAGGCCTGATCGGCCCTTGTGTGAATCAATCCCCAAATTCCGGGACATGTCGCCCGAAAACATACCCCCTGAGAATTGCCCAGCAGCACGGGTTTATCCGTGCAGGTTAGTTCCAGACCGCATTCCGGCTGGGGTGATCTCTGCGGTCCGGTGGCGGGCGTCTCCGGAGGTTGAATGGTGCACTTCTGGAGAGGGGGACCGGCCTGCGCAGTCCACATAATTCCTGATGACAGAATCACCGCAAGTATAGCCGCGACAATTCGCAGTGTTTTCAAGACTGACACCTCCTCTATGCTAGATCATTCATGTCAATTCTGGCCGGGCCCTAAAAGTTTGCCAGGTTGCTAATTCTTGCTCCCCATCCGTACACGCCACCCAGCCCCGACTGTAAGGACCCGAACAAACGCCTTTGCATTCTGGTTAAATCCTCCCGCGTCGGGACTTTCATGCGTTCGAAATCCATATTGGCTTTTATTCCTGCGTAACAAGTTCGTCCTTCATTTGGGTACCAAGCGGCAGGAACACTCGTACCCAACGGACTGTACACGCTGGGGGCGGATTTGGTGCCGATGATGGCGTATTGCGCGTCGGAGATGTTTCTGATCCCGAAGTAGACCGTGGCAGCGTTCTCGAAAAAGCTCTGAGATATGGCCAAATCTCCCCATTTTGCCGGTTCCAGCGGTTCGGCGATATTGTAAGGATCGTTGATCCGGTACCGGCTTCCCACGTAATGATAGGTAAAAATCCCGGAAAATCCCCATTCCCTATTGTTGTATTCCAGTGACAGGTTCCCCATTTCGCCGGGATTCTGCCACAACCACTTGTCCTCTGTAGTCTGTTGATTGATGGGTGTTAATGCGGGCAGGAAATTGCTGCGAATAAGGACCTTTTGCTTGGTGAAGTTTCCCTTCACCGTCCAGGAAGGCGTTATCTTTAGGAGGCATTCAAGTTCAATGCCGCTGTGGGAAACGTTTTGCACATTCAGGTTCCTTTGGTTTCCCGCTTGATCCATCCCATAGAGAATTTCGTTGTCCATGTCCAATTCATAGTACACGGCGCTCGCATAGATGTTGCGGTTAAACCAATGCCGAATCCCCACTTCCTCCAAAGTGCCTTCTTCAGGGTCAAGAAGCCAAAAAGGCGGATCAGGCGATAATCCGAATATCCCCAGATTCACCATGTCGTAAAACTCCGGGAATCGATACATCCTAGAGTGCTTGTAATACATGCTGGAACCGAGCTCTCTGTCGTAGACAAGCCCGAAGCTCCATTGAGAAGCGCTCTTCTTGCGGTCTATTCTCTTCGCGTTCGTAACGACTCGTGATTCATTATTGGCAAAGAGATCGGGGAGATCGTAGTTTTCAATGCGATAACCCAGGTCCACATACAGACGGTCCCAGAACCTCGTCTGGTTCATCACGTAATAGCTCAAGGATTCCCTGTAGCCCGATTGCTCTGCCTGGTGCTCAACGGCGTTGGTTCCGTATGTTTGGACAATCTGCCTGGATTCTCTCCCAAACTTGCCGTCCCACAGATCGGACCCCATGGTGAACTCGTTTGTCGCCACAGAATACTTGTCAGTTCTGAAGTACTTAAACGAGAGCCCTGAATCAATCCAGCGCTGGTCTGAAAGGCCGAACCAGCTGATGCCTGTTATTCTCTGATCTGCTCGTCTGTAGCTGTAAAGTGCCTCGAAGGTGCCCAGTTGGTCTCCGCCATAGAGCAGTCGCCCTATGGTTACTGCGTCCCATAGCTCAGTCGGCCCGTCCCATACCGGTGACAGGCGCATTCCGTAACCGTAATCGAATATTGCCACATCGCGGGTGTCCCTTCTTCCCCATTGAGGTTGCTGGACGTAGGTGGCATTGCCGTTCCGACGATCCGAAAGCAACTGAGAAATCTCGAATGTGAGATTTGGTGTGATCTTCCAGTTGATGCTGCCCTGCACGTTATAGAGCATCCAGGGACCAGGTCGAGGGACGAACTCTTCATCCAGCCCGTTGCCTTGATATAGCCGGAATCCCTCCGAGAAGAACCTGCCCGCGAAAATACCGGCTGCCACTGGACCTCGCACCATGTTACTCGCGACCCATTCCCTGTCGGTTTGCCAGGAGCCCATCTCTGCTCCCCAGAAGGTTCCAGGATTTTGGCGAGGTCTCTTGGGTATAATGTTCACTGTGCCCCCGATCGCCTTCTGGCCGAACTGAACGGTGCCATCGCCCCTGAGTATCTCGATGCGATCGATCAGCTCAGGGAATATCGACATCCAATTGGCGTCGCCCAGAGGAGTGTTCAGGGTCCGACCGTCGTATAGGAGCGACACTCTATTGCCCGGATCACTGGAAAAGCCTCTCAAGACAACCGCAGAGTCGAATGGTGTTGCGGAATAGCCTGATGTATAGACACCGGGCTGTCCTTGAATCATGTTAGGAACCCCTGTGTACCCCAAAGACTCTACGCCTCGGTTTTGAATGATGCTTACTGCCGAAGGGACGTTCGCTAGATTCTGGGGACGCCCTCCTGTGGAAACCACTTCCCCTGGAGTAAGCGGATAGTCTGAGCCCGGTTGGCCTGAGGGGATCGGGTCGCCTGTGCCGAAACCGGAGTCCGTGGTCCCGGTTCTGGCCTGCGTTTGTCGCCGATCTGCACGAGGAGCCTCGATCTCTACTGGAGCAAGCTGTTCAGAACTCTGGCTCTGGGGAGGAGTTGCTGGGGTGCTCTGTTGGGCATTGGCCGGTGTAGGCCCAAGACCGATAGAGCAAGTGAGTGTTAGAATGGACCAAACCACAACCGCGTATGGAAAGAAAGTTGAAACTCTCATTTATTCGTCTCCGGGGCCGGACAAAGGTTAAGGTTGAATCAAGGAGGCGATAATCGGTCTACCAGCCCTCGGGTAGCGCAGTAGGGGGCGTCTTATGCATGTCGCCCGCTAATCTTCCACTCCGGATTAGGCTGCCGGGAAGATTCCAAATCCCGGAGAAAAGGTTTTGCGCTTCCAATTGCGGAAACTGATATTCCTCTACATGCGCAGGTGGAAGGTTAGAACCACAAGACGGGTGACTCGACACCTGGGGCAAAGGAGCAATGCTCGGCCCAACCGGCCCGCAGACAACGGGTCGCGAGCATGCACGAGGGTCACTGGACGACGGCGAATGCGTCGGAGAACAAGCGGGAGGCATCGGTGGAACAGGATGCATCGGACCGCACGAACGGACATTCATCGGTTTGCATGTTCTCTGGGGAAGAGGGCAAAGCATTTCCGCAACCCTGAAAGGCAATGCCACGGTTGCTCCCGCCAATCCCACAACGCATTGAATGATAGGTCTGACGGGGCCAGGATCGCGAACATAAAGGGGTACAAGTCTGGGATTACATACCGTTTCGGGAGCCGGGATTTCTCTAACTTTATGAGGAACAGGGCCGCAGTAGAGAGGCGCCGAGTGCGGTAACGGCTTCAAGCCCTGTCCCTGCGGACAAGTGTTGCCTGCTTTCACTGAGACGTGGGGTGTGCCAGCGTCTAGCCGGTGCTTGGGGCCACCGTGAAAGTAAGGGTGCGCCGTCGGATGGCACCTCTGTGCAGCGCAAATGTCGCCTGCTTCGCAGAGGACCGAGGCCCCCAATGTAAAGGCCATGACTGTTGCCAAAACCGAGCCTGTGAAACTCCGTTTCATTGTGTTCCTCCTGACAAATAAGAGAATCCGACCGAAGCCGTCTCGCTCTGTGACCGGCCAATCGGAGTCCGGATGTGGCAAGCATGTGCATGCTGTGTTGTGAGCGTGCTTCTTGATCCATTCGCTTCTGACGGCAAATTGCAGCCGCCGGTGCGGACAAACCTCTACACGTGCCTGTTTGATCGTCCAAACATGCTCAACAAAAGTGATCTTGACTTGGGAGGCTGTGGCTTGGATAATGGCGGGAAAGGGAATGTGCTCAAAATTCCCGCATGCCCTGGGTTCCGCCACCATCGGAACCTGGGGCCCCAGCACTTGCCCCGCGTTGTTAGCTCACGATCAAGTTGTTGCCTGAAACCAAAAAACCCCCTTTCGCGTGCGAGGCGAAAGAGGGTGGTTCCCAAGCTTTCACCCATCCCGCCCGCGCAGGACATCTTCGGTGACCTTCATGCCTGGGTATTCTGGCTTCCGTTTCGACCTACTCTCCGCGCCTTCCCGGAAAATCTTGTTTCCAGTGGCTACAAGCGGATTTCGTCCACGGTTACAGCTGCGGGGCAGCACCGGTTTTACACCGGTTTCTCCGAAGCACGTTGGTTGTCTTCTCAGCCAATAGATTTCAAGATTAATGATACCAATGCTGTTTCAAGAGTGTCAAATGTTTTTTGAGAGCA
>JACRDE010000641.1 GCA_016212935.1 Desulfomonile tiedjei
GTGCCTTGCAGCAATCGCACCTGGTTTTGGCTCAATGCCAGCACATAAAAAAGGCCGTCACCGCTCAACAACGGGAGCAAAGGTTTCGTGTGAAATCGGTCGGAAACAACCACCAGTTCGTCGAAGTCAAATGGAGCACCGTGCAGGATAAATCGCTCCGGGGAAACGAATATCGCCAGACCGTCGCTCTGATGCGACCAGAAACGCGTATCGGATACAAGATCCTGAGCCGGTCGCAGCAGCGCTTTGGCCGACGCAGACCTCATTCCCTTCTGGACCAGCTTCTCTTCCGCTCCTTTGAGAAGGTTCTTGAGTCGGATCGGATCCTGTTGAGTGTCGCCTCCTTTTGCATGTGTTGGGAGGAAAATGGACACACACGATCCAGACTTGCAGTCCATCAATGCCCTTAATTCGTCCGAGGTCAGCGGGTTCATTCAGGCACTCCTCTCTTTCCCTGAGGATACAGATTATCTGTGGTCCCTAAACGTCCACGAGAGCGCGCCGGGCCGTTAGGCGTTCGGTCTGAACGCTTCTGACCTCAGGCGCCTCAAACAGTCTCCCCATATAGGCTATATTTCCGGATTTTTGCCGGAATCATTTGGCTCGATTTCTCCGGGGCATACCAGACAAAGATCCTCGTCCGAACCGACTACGCGAAACAAACCCCTCCGCGTTGCCTCCCTGTTGCCGATCAAGAGGCCTATTTCTTCAGCGTATTTCTTCTTTCCCTCCTGATTCGCGTGGCGGGACTCTCGAGTCAATTCTTCAATTCTAGCATTCCACTTTTTGATCAGTCCGTCTACCTTGGACTCATAATCAGATATGATTTTCATCGCTCTTCCCCTTCCTAATGACATGAGTATGCGTTTCGGGGCCTAGGGTTTCAAAATTTACACAGCCGGATGGCTGGTGTACGTACGGATTGTACGGGTTGCGACGAGGAGTTCGGAATGCTAGAATTAATATAATGATTTTGTTCCAATTATGAGCTTCAAGGAGAATGGTCATGGCAAGAATTGGCGATTTGTACCAGACTGCTGATTGGAAGACTGAGAAGCACGTCCCGGTGATCGAATGCAGAGATGAAGTGGCGGCCGATGAGATGTTCGAGATTTCGATTTCCTTGGGCAAAGAAGTCGCGCACCCCAATACTACGGAACACAACATCAGATGGATACGGCTCTATTTCAAGCCGGACGGCGAGAAATTTTCATATGAGATCGGCAGCTACGAATTCTCCGCTCATGGGGAATCCGTAGAAGGCCCGAACACAGGCCCCGCGTACACTAATCATTCGGTGGTTACCAAGCTGAAACTGAAGAAGTCCGGTAATCTCTTGGCTACGGCTTTCTGCAATATTCACGGCCTTTGGGAAAATACCAAGCCCATCACAGTGAGATGATCACGTGCTTCTCGGGGGAGAAATTTCCCCCGAGATTCAGACCTCGAAATACATACGAATGATTCTCAACTCTCCGAAAAAGAACAAAAAAATCGGAATAGTATCGACTCACCAAACCTATCCAATTCCAGACCCCCCCTGGATTCAAGCCAACCTGCGGCTCGCTGCCGTTCTGCCGGCGTGTGAGCAATCATATTGGAGTTCACGGTTTTTCGGAATGATAAGCAATTAAATAAGAAAACATATTAATATCCTGTAATAACCATCGGATAATTTTAGTTTTACTTTGACACAAAGATGTCCGCTGTGATATTGATGGTTAGGGCCATCGCTACAGAGTCGGCTGCCGGATGGAAAAAAGAAAGCGGTTGGGCCCAGGAAGAGGTTTTGTCATGAGGGCTTCGCGAAATTCCTTCTCATTAATTCTGTTTCTGGCAAGCGTAGTGTTTTGTGGAACTGCGTTCTGCGATTCCACGACAATAACCGGCGTGCAAGTCTCGCCGGATCTGAGGCAAGTCAGTATCAAGTTTGACGGTTTCGCTGGCAAGCATTCAGCGTTCGTCATCGAGCGTCCTTATAGGCTGGTACTGGATTTTGATTCTACGGCCCTTGCGAGGGTGCCCAACAGGATCAATGTTGGTAGAGACCCTATAGACTCCATCCGACTTGGACAGGGGGGAAACGGCCGGGCCCGCGTGGTGGTGGATTTCGGGGATCATCCGGTGCCGCCGTTCAGGATCGACAGACAAGCTTCCGCTGTAATAGTGAGTCTAGCATCCGGCTCTGTGAACCGCGCCGCTCCCGTCTCAAGAGAAGCTCCGGTCAACTTGGAGGAGGCCGCACCCCGGGCGGTCCCAGTAGCGAAAAAGCCCGCAGTGACGGCCAAACCGGAGGTCCCGAAGCTAAAAGAGCCCCAGCCCCAACAGACAACCAAGAAGAATTCCGGAATGTCCGTCAAGTCAGCAGGAATGGCGGAGAATTTTGTGTTTGTGGAGATCGCCGACCAGAAGGATCCGAAACGCACTTACAGACTCGTGATAGACATGGACCGGGAAGAATTGAACGTCCGAGGGGCCACTGTGAGCGATCCGCAAGGCAATGTGAAGCGATTCCAGGTGATGTCCAGCCAGGGCCAGGGGGGCGCGCCTCAAACCACTGCGGCCGACCCGGAAAAGTCAGAATTCAAGTCCGCGGACACTTCTGTAACGACAAGCGGAGTGAAGGGTAAGTTCAAATGGGGTCTGCAATCCTCAGAATCAGATCCTGA
>JACRDE010000646.1 GCA_016212935.1 Desulfomonile tiedjei
CATGGACACCAAGGTCGGATGTTCGTGCTGAGATCCGTCCTACCCGACTTCTCGGAAGTTTGTCGGTTTGAAAAGATCTCAACTTGTCTGAGCCCTTGCCGAAAATACCGCTAAGCTTTCATCCGAAAATACAATTTCGTGAACTCTTCAGTCACTGCCGGAATGAGCGCCAGGCCAAGCACCACCAGCCACTCATTAAGACTGAGAGCGTGAGTGTTGAACACGGGGTGCAGGTACGGCACGAAAACGGTTACACCCAGCAGTACAACGGAAAGCAGGACCGCCCACACCAGATAGGGGTTTGAAAACGGGCCGATCTGGAATATCGAGAGCCGCTCTGACCGAACAGTAAAGGAACGGATCAGCTCGCACATGGACAGCGTGACAAAGGCCATGGTTTCAGCCGTCTGCACATCCACACCGGTCCAGTTGTATTTGAATACAAACAGCAGGGGGCTAACATCGGCGGGAAGAGCGTTGGTCGCCTGCAGATGCCAGATGAGCCCCAAGACAAACGCCCCAAGCGTCGCTCCGGTTTGAGTGATCGTCTGTATCAGGATGCCTAGGCGCATGGGACCGTGGATGATGGGCTCAGTCTTGGGCCGCGGCGGCTGATCCATCACGTCCGGGTCACCTTTCTCCTTGGCCAAAGCCAGGGCCGGCGCTCCATCAGTCACCAGATTGAGCCACAACAGCTGAATGGCCGTAAGCGGAGTGGGTAGGCCGAACAGAGTGGGCAAGAAAATGATCATGATCTCGGCCACGTTGGAGGAGAGCAGGAAAAACACAAACTTGCGGATGTTCGCGTAGATAATCCGCCCCTGCTCTACCGCGGCCACAATACTCACGTAATTGTCGTCGGTAAGTACCATGTCTGCAGTTTCTTTGGCCACGTCCGTGCCCGTGATGCCCATGGCAACTCCGATATCGGCACGTTTGAGCGCGGGAGCGTCGTTCACACCGTCGCCCGTCATGGCCACGACCTCTCCCCTCTGCTTGAGCCCGTCGACGATGCGCATCTTGTGTTCCGGGTTGACCCGAGCAAAAACGTCGGTGGTCTCAAGAGCAGCAATGAGCCCCGCGCCGTCCAGTTTGTCCAGGGCGGCTCCAGCCATGACCTGGCGACCAGGGGTCAACAAACCGATGGACCGTCCTATGGCTGCGGCAGTGTCCGGGTAATCGCCGGTGATCATGATCGTCCGGATTCCCGCGCCCCGGGCGTTCTCGATGGCCGGGAGCACTTCGGGCCGGGCAGGGTCAATGATCCCGAATAGCCCCAAGAACACGAGGCTGTGCTCCACGGCTGACGGCGTGATGTCGTCAGGGGGGGTGTCGGTAACTCGGTAAGATACCGCCAGTACTCGGAGTGCTTCGCGAGCCATTCCTTCGTTGGCCGACGCCATACGCAACCGCATGTCCTCGGTAAGCAGCGCGGGTTCGTCGTCAATCCGCTGATAATGGGTGCACAACTGCATGATCACATCCGGTGCGCCCTTGCACATAGTCACATACAGCTTTCCTGATCCACCGGAGTCATCGTGAAAGGGTCCTGGGTCGCTTTGCTTTGGAGCGACAACATCCAGAACGGTGGACATGCATTTACGTTCGGAGTCGAAGGGGATCTCGCAAACTCGCGGATACGCTCTCTCCAGCTTGGGCTTATGCGCTCCAGCTTTGGCAGCTGCCACGATCAAAGCGCCCTCCGTGGGGTCTCCTACCACACGGTAAGTCTCCATTTCCTCCGAAGTACCCGAAAATTCCAGATAAGCGTCGGAAGCGAGAACTCCTGCCCAAAGCGTTGTGAGGACTCCGGGGTATTTGGTCAGGTCCACAGGTTGCCCATTCAACGCAAAATCCCCTCGAGGTGCGTAACCTTCGCCACTCACGTTGAAAGCGTGGTCATCGACCCACAATCGAACTGCAGTCATCTGGTTCTGAGTGAGCGTTCCCGTCTTGTCGGAGCAAATGACGCTTGCCGAACCGAGGGTCTCAACCGCAGCCAAACGCCGGATGAGGGCATGTCTCCCTACCATTTCTCGCATGCCGAGTGCAAGAGTGATGGTGACTACGGCAGGCAGCCCTTCCGGCACCGCAGCGATTGCCAGGCTTACGGCAATAATGAAGAGCCCCGTGAGCAGGGAGGAGTACTGACTAAGGTACGCCAGGAAGCCGCCGTCCGGGGCCGTGATCAGGCCGAGGTTGGTCTGGTTGAATACAGCCACAAAGAACACAAGCGCGCATATGACAAGACAAGCGTATCCAAGTTGTCTTCCCAGTTGGTCCAGCCGCTGCTGCAGAGGCGTGGGTTCGGCCTCCAACGTCTGAAGCATCTCTGCAATGAGCCCCATCTGCGTGTGCATGCCGGTGGCTACTACGATCGCGCGGCCTCGACCGTACGTGATCAGAGTGCCCATGAAGGCTGTGTTGAGACGGTCGCCCAGAGGAATATCGGCTTCCAAATTCACCTGGGCTTTCTTCTCCACAGGGACCGATTCCCCTGTCAGTGCCGCCTCTTCGATCCTCAGGTTGACAGACTCCACCAGCCTCACGTCTGCAGGCACGTAATTACCGGCCTCCAGGACTACTATGTCCCCAGGGACGAGCTCACGACTGGGAATCGTTGTCCGAGAGCCGCCGCGAATCACGCTCGCATTGGGGGCCGCCATTTTCTTCAGCGCCGCGAGCGCCTCTTCGGCTTTCGATTCCTGAATCACGCCGATGATAGCATTAAGCAGCACTATGGCCATGATGGCCGCAGCCTCCACATAGTCACCAAGCAGGGCCGAGATCACGCTCGCCACAACGAGCATCATCACCACGAAACTTTCAAACTGCTGCAGAACTAGTTTCCAAAACGGCGGTCGTGGGGCCTCGCGCAGCTCATTAGGCCCGACCTCCGCAAGACGTTTTTCGACGGCCTCGGGGGTGAGGCCGCGTTCCAAATGGGCAGAGAGCTTCTCCGCCACAGCCTCTGCTGAATGACTGTGCCAAGCTTCGCTTGCTAAGATGGTGTGTAGTTTTGGGCCCGTGGAAGACATCCAGTGCTCCTAGTGTGAAGAATGTAAACAGCGCGACTGAATTGCGACTTAGAGGACGGGGGCAACGCCTTGAGCATGCATTTGGTCGAAGTTCATCCGTTGCCTGTAAGGCTCCAGCCTATTGACTCTCACGCAGCGGACTCAAGTACACTACTCGAGTGGGCATCAGCCTCGGGGGTAGCGCCAGCGAGCGTAAGGTTCAGATTTCGGCTTGGACAGCGGGGATTCGCCCATGCACCACGCGGTACCAAAGGGTGACCAGGACAAGCTACCGGAACTCTCCGGTGAGACGGGCTCCTGGCGCCGTCGACTATGGTCGATCTATGACCGCCTCTCAAGTCAACGCCGTTGTGTCGACCATTATACCAAAGTTACCAAACCTGGCATCATTTTTGTCATCGTGCCGCACAGCGACGAAATTTGAGATAGCGAAAAGGGCCTGAGTAGTCATCCAACAAGGCTTCCGATGGGGGATTTTCAGGGAGGGGCTGGCGCCCGTGCTCGATCAATTGCATCATATGGTGGCTTATGATTCTTCTCTAGGCCCGGGATTCCAATCGCCGGACAACATAGCCTATCAGCCCCGACAGTGCGATAAGGGAGGGCGGTCTCTGAAATAGGTGCATGACCGCCTCCGTCACTGCAGAGAATGCGCCGGACAATCAAGATTTCGGCGAAGGGTGGCCCCGAGCCCCACGGATTCCTACAGGCCTGATCATCAGGGATGACTCAACGCTTTCGCTGAGTCCCTTACACAGCGGAAGCTCGGGTCACACTTCATCGGCTTCTCGGAACCGTCACATACTCGCCTTAATGCTTGCCTTGAGCTTGGCAGAAATCCACAAACTTCGTTATTGAGGGACTTGTGGATCGATCGTCCCACGCAAAGCTAAAAGTCAAAGTGATTGGATAGGTGCCATTCTCTACATTTTCCGCTTTCGGAACAACTGAGGCAGACGAATCATCCTTTTTCATTCCCAGCAGTTTGACCCCACTCATGTTGCGACTAGCCGGGACTATTCCAATTGGCAGATCCTGCGCCCTCTTACACGCCGTGAGGATCGCCTCCCACGTTTCAGTCATTACAGTGCTTTTTCCAAAAGGCTCACCGTGGAGCACCGTGTTCCAAAAGAAGACAGCCCCGCCTGATTCAGGGATTCTACGTGTCAGACACCTTACGGGTTCGTCCGGCCCACCCACCAGCTTCCAATTGTCGTACTCTCCTGAAAAAAGCCTCCTCAGTTGTTCCAAGGTCAGTTCATTCACCGGATTGCGCTCGTGCGTTATGACGGCTACGGCCGACCTGCCAATCGGCTTTTCGACAAGTTTCAAGCCTTTCTCGGCACTCTTATTTCGCTCATCCGGCCTGATCTCGCGGCTCATCATCCCTATTTCTGCCGTGCCGTCGATGATTGATTGGAACCCTTTACCCGCACTGGAACCGATAACGGTTATTTCGACTCCGGGGTTTTTTTCCATGAACTGTTTGGCCCATTTGTCCACAACGTCCGAAGCCATGGCTGCCCCATTGAGCCTCAAACGCTGCTTTGTGCTCTCTTGGGCCAACGACGTCCCGGAGAGAACTGAGATTGATACGACTAGCCACGCGCCAAGAATAGCCGTGAAATACTTTCTCATAGACATTTCTCCTTCTGTGCAAAACGAGATCCGAACTTGTGTTGCATTATGTTCGGAATCTCCCAGCATTTCAAAAGAGCCGCCATCTCGTTCAGATGGCCGCCCGAATCCACACTCTTCCTTGTCGCTTAGAGTTGCGCCGTCACACCGATCTGTTTCATGCCCTATCAGTATTGATCATACTGATGCCGCATCCTATGTTAGGCACATCCTACTAGCATCTACTCACACGGTTCACAAGCCCTTTTATCTCAGTTAACTAACTTGGGGATCAGTAGAACTTACTTGAGCCAACAGACAACACAAATATAGCACGATTGCAACTTGTAAGCCAGTCTGAAGACTAGTACAAATGCCGTTAAATATCGCTCAGTTATTCTGGAGGAAACAAGACAAATACAGCGGGACAGCGTTCAAATGTGGGAATTTCACACCAGGATGAGAGCCTCCCGCACGATGTCCGGGGGTTAGAAGAGTTCCAGCGAGTGAAACACCCTCACACGCGATCGTTTGCCGAGTGAAAACCGCTCAATCAACAAATAGGTGCTACCGAAGACAATGTGTGGTTGAAAGATCAACAGGAATCATAGTTGACGAATTCATTTACGAGAGTTACTCTACGGAACTGGTTTTCATAAGAACGAACCCCAAGAAGCTCAGGAATTCCATGGACAATTCGAGATTCACTTCACCGGTCGAAGACAGGTACTTCGAGGACTATGTGACCGGCGCTGTTCACGAGTGCGGCTCCATCGCAGTTGACGAAGAAGAGATCATCACCTTCGCCAGACGTTTTGATCCCCAGCCGTTTCATACAATTCCTGAAGCTGCTGCGCAATCTGCCTTTGGTGGGTTGATTGCCAGCGGCTGGCACACGGCCAGCCTCATGATGCGCCTGTTCGTGGACCACTACCTGTCTGGGGTTGCGAGCCTGAGTTCTCCCGGCGTGGACGAACTTCGCTGGCTCAAACCGGTTCGTCCGGGGGACACACTCTTGTTGCGTGTGACCGTCATAGAGACTACTCGTTCACACTCAAAACCTGATAGGGGAATTGTCCACTCCTATATCGAAGTGCGGAATCAGCGTAGCGAGGTCGTGATGACCATGAAGGCATTGAATCTGCTGGGTTGCCGAGACAAATCTTTTTAGAGGAATTGTCACGGAAAGCTGAATCCGGTCAGGACGATTGTGGGTTAGTATGAATCCATTTATATGTCACGTGCTCTGGGCGAATATGCGCTGTCGGGATGAACGTCATATCATGGCTGACCGGTCTAAATGCGGCAGTCCTTCTCAACAGCATAACCCTCCGCGGCAAGTATCCGACTGACTCCTACCACGTGTGGTACTCCCACGAAGACCGCTGCGCGTCCACGTTCCAGGTACTCTTGCATCTTTTCGCAGAAGATTGCGTCGCGCCGATCAATTACATGCGGATTACGTGTGGGAAAGCCGTAGGGATTTCCCGCGATCGTGGCGAGATTTCCGTCCAAATACCATCGCATGAAATCCCCAGTATAAGAGTGCCAGGAATCAATTCTTCTCAAGAAGTCAGTCATCTGTTGACAGGAGAGGGACTCCAGTACCTGGATTTGCTCCTCGATGGTCTCCATGAACACAACCTTTTTCCCCAATTCGTTGGCGATTTGGTACGCTTCCATGTCAACGGAATGCTTCCAACCGTTCTTTCTGAGGTAGGCAGTATATATGGCGAAAAAGGCCATCCATGGCTTCATTGTGCCAATGGTCCCGTCCAAGAAAGTCTTCGGCTCAAGGACAGGTTGCAGAGCATGGAAAGCCGCGAGCCGCGGCGCCTCAGGTCCGAGCACCTTAGCTATGGTTGAGAGAGTTTTTGCATCGAGCTCGTTTAAGAAATGATTTGCGTTTTGTTCTTGAATCCCGGCGGCTACGACTCTTTCCATACTTGACGGGTCAAGTGGTCCTTCAAACAGTGCGGCTTCGGACTCCATGATTAATCGCGTGAGACACTTCCTGAAGCTGTGAGGAGAGAAATGAGCGGTACCTACGAGAAACGACGAGCGGGCATCTTTCTTCAACCGCCAGACCATTCGCAATTCTTTTCTCCAGAGTCGTCTCCATAGCATGAGTGTGCACCTCGGCCTTTATGACCGTCCAATACCGCCTACGACGGCATCCCAAAAGGAAGGTTTTCTCAACACCAACTCACACAGTTCGTAGGGCCTTGTGGGAATACCGCCCCATTTTTCTTTGAATAACCGAATGCCGGCATTGACACCTATCCCGAGATGGATGAAGCGTTTGCCCAAGTTATCGCTGATCCTGATCATTTCGCTGACCAGCAGATCCGAGGCCCCTGGCAGGTAGTTCGTCTTTGAGTGACAGCCAATAACGTATGTAGCGAAGTTCTTCGGCGCAAGGTCCACAACAAAGAAGGCGGCCAGCTTGCGGTCTCTACTCCATGCATTCAATACCAGGCTGTCTTTTGCTCTTCCAACGTAATCCCACATTCTGAAAAGTAGCTCACGAATGCGAGGGGCTGGCGCAACCCGTTCCACAAATTCTCGGGCCAGCTCACGATTGGCTTCCTTCAACAATGTGGCCTGTTCAACCGTACCAGTTTCTTTCGCTTTTCTGACCATCCGCCCAAGGGTTCCAGTGGGCACCGCTGCCGGCAGATCAAGTGAATAGTAGCTGTCCGTGTTCCGTTCCACAAACGCCGCCTGAAACGACATTGGAGCTTGAGGCGCGATCAGAGATAAATTGATCGGTTGAAAGGCCTTTATTATCCTGCCCAGAGCTCGTTCAAAACGATCAAGTTCGAACTCGTGCTCCAGCGGGTAACCTACGACAATGACACCGCTCTGCGTTTTACAGCACAGATAATCCTCGAACAGGAATGGCTCCCCTCCTGAAATCCTCGTCATAAGTTCAATGCTGTGTTCAGGCACGTATGCCCGGGCAAGAATCGCCTTTTCTTCTTCCTGGGTGATCATGGCTGTAACCGCTCTGGAATCCGGGTGCTCGACGCTTGTCGCACACAGGAACGGTAGACCCAAAAACAATTGTAGACGTCTAAGATAATCGTAACGTAAAGCCTGGAGCAGGTCAATCGGCTGAGGTAGCCGGGTCCGTGATATCGTTGCGCACTTAACATGGACATTATGCCCGATGGTCTGCCGCGCCAATTATCCGATTCCGAATGAGCGGGAATAGAATCGTCCGCCCGGCCTAACGGGCCGCAGAAGTTGACTCCGGTAAAGATGGGGACTAGAATAAAACTGCAACGAAATTAGGCGCATAATTGAAACAAGGGCCCTGAACAGAACCAGGGGCATTTGTGCCCTGCCCATACCGAGACGGACGCACGAATCCAAATGCTCAGTCAACGGGAACGAGACATGGTCTACAGATACGCATACATCCCGGAACATCTTCCGGAATACGTCCAGGCCGTCTCGCTCGCAGAACCCCACATTCACGAAGGGTACTTATGTTTTCTCCGCGGCACGGTTCTTATATTCATTGGTTACCCGTTGCAACCAGCACCCTGTGAGCCTACCGACCAACTGCGCCTTGCGCTGGAATCAGCGTGTGACCATTTTCAACCACATACAGTCAGCGTCATTGCTCCTCGAATTCCGCCTGAAATTGACGGAACCGCATGTGGAAACGACCAATACTACCGGGTAGAGCTCCCTTTGGCGGCAATAAAGCCAAGCGAAGCATACATGTTGCGCCGGGCAGCCCGAGAGCTGAGCGTGAACGAAGCGGTGTTCGCTGAAGAGCACAGCGCGCTCATTGAGGCTTTCGTCTCGGAACGTATTCCCAGTTCCGCCCACCAGGAGATCTTTCGCAGTATATCACGTTACGCCGATTGCTCTCAGACGGCACGGCTGCTTGAAGCGCGAAAAGGCAGCGAACTGGCCGCATTCACAATCATGGACCTTGGTTCTGCAGACTACGGCTTCTATCTGTTCAATTTCAGATCCAGCACGCTTCACGTACCTGGCGCATCCGATCTGCTCTTTTGGGAAATGGCCGGGCTGGCATTCAAGGAAGGTAAGCGCCATTTGAACCTGGGGTTGGGCGTTAGTTCAGGCATCCAGAGGTTCAAGGAAAAATGGGGAGCCACTCCTTTTCTCCCGTACGGTTCGGTCACAATCCAAAGGAAGCCGCGTGGCCTGGTCGACATAATTCGAAGGATGTTAATGATCGTGACTTAGACCGATGTTCAGGGAGGCCTCTTCCTTCCTCATCGGAATTTGAACTAGTATCGGGAAGAGGCTACATATCGGGAGGGGATTGCTACACACGGAGATCGGGGAGATCTTCTAATGCGATGATGACCATTGCTTGAACTCCTCGACCACGTAGACCAGGTGTTCGCGCATGCAGGCCTCTGCGGCATCCGGATCTTGGTCGTGGATGGCCTGAAAAACTTTCAAGTGATGATCGAAAATTCTCTGTTGATGGTCCTTAGTTACGAATACTTGCTCCCGATGGATCCTAATGGAATAATTGACCCATTGATAAATGCTGCTCATCAGGTGCAGGAATATAGTGTTATGAGCGGCTGCGACGATCTCCGTATGGAATTTGAAGTCTATTTCATATCGTATGCGCCCCTTCTCAAAGTCATCTTCCATTTCATCCAGATAACCGCGCATACGGGCAAGCTCCTCTTCGGTTCTGTGCAGAGCCGCTTGCCTTGCCGCCCAGGTTTCCAAAAGGGCCCTAATTTCAGTTAGCTCCAGAACCCGAAGCCTGTCTGCCCCCAGAAACATCTCTATGGGCTTCAGAATCTCTTGCTCAGTGATGTTCTTAACGATCGTGCCGCCGCCGTGCACGATCTCCACTATTCCTTGAAGCTCCAATTGCTGAATCGCTTCGCGAATTGAAGGTCGGCTCACCCCCATCTGTTCGGCAAGTTCACGCTCAGAAGGGAGGCGCTCTCCTACTCTGAGGACTCCGTTGCTGATAGCCTTCTTCAGTTGATTGGCAACCTTCTGTGAGATGCGTTCCAATCGAATCGGTGTGAAGAGAGGTTCGGGGAGGTCATTATTTTGATTATTCATAAGGATTTAATTAAAGGAAGTTTATTTGGTTGTCAACTTTTTTGTGTCCTCAGCTAGCAAAATGACTTGACAAATTACAACATATCTTGTTTGATGGTCTTACCACTTTCCAGACAGGAACCTGTCATGCTGATGCCCCTCGCGTGTATAATCCAAAATCTGGTCGGGAGAGAGAAACTGCTTTCAGCCAATGAAGACCCGCTCAAGAGCTATCTTCCCGCCATCCGCCTCGCCGGTTCCTCTGTCGAAAACTTTTGCCTTAACGAGATCTGTTACTTCCCGTTCCCGAGAGCTTTTTCGTTTAGATTCCGGATGAAGAAGAGGGAAGCTGGTTCACTGGTATTCACAGAGTCGCCCAGTGGAACAGCTTCATGAAAATACTCGAGGCCAAAATCGCTGTCATCGAAACAACAGGTGCAGATGACGCACCAACTTCACAGGTTTGCCGCTTCCAGCAGCTTCGGGCCGCCGGGAATAGCGGGACAAAGCGTATCCCACTGTTTGTGTCATTTATACTGGATTCTTAGAGTGTCAAAGAAGCGCGGGGAGGCTATGTGATGGGCTGCAAGGACCACCCCATCTTTCGCATGCAAAAAAGACCTCAGATGGCTAGGTAAGGGGTTTGCCGTCCTTTGAGTTGGTGGGGTTTCGCCCGCCTTGCGCTCAAAGATGTGGATCTGGAACGTCTTGGCATTTTTCTGCGTGTCCAGGTCGGAGGAATTTGAGCGACAGCTCGAGCGGTGCGTCGTCACGAACAGGTAATCAAGGGGTATGCCTGCGTGAGGGGTTGCATGTTTCTGGATTCCAGCGCGCCATCGGCGCAGTTATCGGGGCCAGGGACACTTATGTGCCTCGAACAGCAAGAAACTCTCACATCTTGGTCAGAGAAGCTTCATGAAAATGCCGGTTCCCGGTACTACAGGTGGTTGTTTTCCCGGAAGTGTAGTCCAGTCCGGAGAAATGACCGAAACATTTAACAAATCCAACGGAGGAAGATGGCATGAAAAGAATCGCAGCGACATTGATTGCACTGGTAATGCTTCTAGTGTTTGGAAGCGTTACTGCAACAAACTCTTCTGCCCAGGAGAAGAAACCGGACAAGAAAATCGAGAAATTCGGCGAGGACCAGAGAGTCAAAGAGTGGAAAGGCAAGAAATGGACTACGTCAGACAAGAAAATTACGTGGCGTGCCAGCGATCCCTGGGGCGGTCTGATCTTTCACGATTTCTTGGTTCATTTCGCTGACAGCGTCAGAGCTGCGAGCGGCGGACGGCTTGACATCAAAGTGTTTCAGACGGGCGCCATTGTCCCTGCAATGGAAGTCTTCGATGCAGTATCAAAAGGCACTCTTGATTGCGGTCATGCCTGGTCGGGTTACTGGAAAGGCAAGAATGAGGCGTTCGTAGCGTTTGCTTCTGTGCCGTTCGGACTGGATGTCGAGGGATACAACATTTGGTACTACGAGCGTGGCGGCGCAAAAATGTTGAATGACCTGTATGCTCCTCACAACATGGTCTCTTTCTTCTGCGGCAATGCCGGTCAGGAACTCGGAATTCATTCCAACAAGAAAGCGGTCAAGATGGAGGATTTCAAAGGGATGAAACTCCGGACCGTCGGATGGTACCAGGATATTCTCAACCTGCTTGGGGCCAACGTCACACCTCTTCCCGGTCCTGAAATCTACTTGGCCCTTGAGAGAGGCGTCATCGACGGATGTGAGTTCAGCAGCCCCGCTATCAACCTCCCGCAAGGCTATCACGAAATCACAAAATACGTTATCGAACCCGGCGTGCACCAACCCAGCGTTCAGACCGACGTCTTCATCAACAAGAAGAAATGGGAAGAGCTCCCGGACGACCTGAAAGCAATCGTAGAGATCTGCGCGAAGGAGACCCAACTCTGGGCATGGGCATGGATAGAGAACCTCAATGTCGAGGCAATTGAAAAGATGGGCAAGAAGGTGGAATACGTACAGATGGACGATGCCACCATCATAGAATTTGCCAAAATCTCTAAGAAGTACCTCGACGATCTGGCTGCCAAGAATCCGGATGTCAAGAAGGTTATGGATTCGCAGGAAAAGTTCAAGAAGGACTTTGCACCGTGGCGCAAGATGCGTGGAGGCGTGGCGCCTTGGCCCTATGAGATGGTCATTGACGGGAAGTTGTACCAGTAAAACGATAACCTTTTCAGAGAGAACTGTTCGCGCCCCGGAGAACGCAGATGCTCCGGGGCCTACAGAACAATCGGTGTACGGGAAGGGAAACGGCGATGAAAAAGTTCGTCCGCGCGGTCGACGCGTTTAACGAATTCTTCGGTAGATATGTGGCACTACTGATTTTGCCTCTGGTCTTTGTGGTTTGCTACGAGGTTGTAGCCAGGAAACTATTTCGGTCTCCCACCATTTGGGCCTTTGAGGTTACGGTATGGCTGTACGGTGCTCACTTTTTGCTTGGCGCAGCATACACGTACCTCCACGATCGTCACGTTCGGATAGACATATTGTCACAAAAACTTCCGAGCAGGGTTCAGGTCTGGTTATCGATTATCACCTTTGTCTTCATATTCGTTCCTTTTGTCGGATGCCTCAGTTACGCAGCGGTAATGTACGCCGCCCACTCATGGGCAGGATGGGAACATAGCTGGAGCGCCTGGAAGCCCCCTCTGTATCTTTATAAGACCGTGATGCCCGTTGGATTGATCCTGTTATTCGTTCAGGGCCTGGCCAAGTTCGTAAGAGATATTTACAGACTCAAGGGGGAAGAAATATGAATCCTGAAACCGTTGCCCTGTTCATGTTCGGGACCCTTTTCGTGGTCCTCTTCCTGGGACACCCCCTTGCCTTTTCCCTGGGTGCCACTGCCGTACTTTACGGCTTGATCGGCTGGGGCGGGTCGCCGGATCAGATTTTCGGAATATTTGCAAACAAGACGTACGGTGTCATGGAGGAGTACGTCCTGGTCGCTGTGCCATTGTTCATTTTTATGGCACAAATGCTGGACGCTTCGGGCGTGGCAGAGAAGCTTTTTCACACTATGCACGTCCTCTGGGGACCTGTTCGGGGAGGACTTGGCATAGCCGTAGTCATGGTGTGCACGGTATTTGCCGCATCAACCGGAGTGGTGGGTGCTACCGAGGTCGCCATAGGACTTCTTGCCGCGCCGAACCTTCTCAAACGGGGATACGACATACCAATGACAGCCGGATGCATCTGCGCAGGCGGAACCCTGGGGATTCTCATCCCGCCGAGTATCATGCTGGTCGTCTACGGCGGCTTGACGAACATATCCGTGGGCAAATTGTTCGCTGCCGCGATGCTCCCTGGCCTTACTCTGTCGGCCCTATACATGACCTACATAGCTGTCCGGTGCGGATTGAATCCTGAGATGGGACCGCCTTTGCCGAAGGAAGAGCGAACCCATACAGTCAAACAGAAAATGTATATGATACTAACCTCGCTTGTCCCTCCCATGTTTCTTATTCTCATGGTCCTTGGGAGCATCGTAGCCGGAGTCGCAACCACAACAGAGGCTGCGGGCCTTGGAGCTTTGGGGGCGACAATTCTCGCTCTTGTTTATGGCCGTTTGACATGGGACGCAATCGTGGACGCCTCTACGTCCACGCTGAAGATCACAAGCATGGTTATGGTGCTATTTCTTGGAGGAAACGCGTTCCAATCTATCTTCATGGGACTTGGAGGGGGCGATTCCGTTTCCAGCCTTCTGCTGGGTCTCGAGGTCAGCCCGTATGCGGTTCTCTTCATAATGATGGGGATCGTCTTTTTCCTCGGAATGTTCATCGATTGGCTGGGTATCCTTTTGATAGTGATCCCGGTATTTACTCCGGTGGCACAAGAACTGGGTTTCGATCCGCTGTGGTTCGGGACTCTCATCTGTGTGAATTTGCAGATGGCCTTCCTCACGCCTCCGTTCGGGTATTCGCTGTTTTACCTGAGGGGAATAGCTCCGCCGGAAATGACAATGGGGCTCATCTACAAGGGAGTCGTGCCATTCATTTGTCTCCAGTGGGTAGGGTTGATTGCTTGTATCGTATATCCTCCGCTGGTAATGTATCTACCGACAGCGCTCTTCGGAGAATGAGCACCGATGGTGCAATATGCCCAAACCAGAGAGGCGTTTTAGCATGAATATCATAACCGTATCACGGCTCGTGGGTTCGTACGGCGACGAAATTGCCGCAAGAGTGGCCGAGAAAATGGGCTTGGAGTTCATCGGACGCACGGGCCTGCATGAATTGGCAATGAGTTGCGACCCGGAGTACAGCGAAGCATGCAGCATCTATGAAACCGAACACGGCCCCAGTTTCTTCGAGCGGCTTTTCTTTGACAAGCCTTCACACAGGAGTCTTTTCGAGGCGCTCACTTATGAGCAGGCCAGCCGAGGCAACGTGGTCATGGTCGGTCGTGGCGCGCAAATTGTGTTGCACGACATCCCTGGAGTTTTTTGTGTGGGGGTCATTGCCGCTCGCAAGACGAGAGTTCAGCGGATAGCGGACAAGCTGGCCATCTCACCAGACGAGGCCGATTATTACGTGGAAAAGTACGATCGAGAGCGAATAACGCTGATCCGAACTGTTTTCGATGAAGACCCAACCGATTTGTTCCTGTACAATCTTCTGATCAACACGGACCACTACTCAGCTGAAAATGCTGCAGACGTGGTCGTCCACGCTGTCACCAAGATGGACAAAGTTCCTAATGGAAAAGATATAGTGGAACAACTGAAGGCAATGGCCCTTGCCAAGAGGGTCGAAGCCCTGGTCCGGAAGAAATTGACTTCCGCTGTCGCGCGAAGCGTTGACATCTCGTTGGAACCAGACGGCGTACTCCGGATCACGGGAGTAATTCGGGAAAGGGCAGACAAGGAAAAAGCCGGAAGAATTGCGTCCAATTATCCGGGAGTATCAAGGGTAGAGAACGAATTAAAGGTGACGGACTTGTCATTCGGGGTTTGACGGGTCAGGCAAACGAACAATGTCGGAAACCGCACAAATTTTACTCGGCTTCATTTTTCTCATCGGCTGCTTTGTTTTGACCCGCTACATAGTGACGTGGCAAATCAAGCGCGCAACCGGATTGATTATCAGAGACCTGGAAAAACAGGAGGCCTTCGATCCACTCACCGCGGTTGATTTGCCCTACACCAAGCAAAATCCGCTCCGAATGGGCATGAGGAATTATTACGCCAAGTCCATGGAGTACATGGTGAACGAGGGCGTAGTCGGAAAAACCGGGAGCGGAAAATACTATCTGCGCGTCAGGCGTACGGAGGAGCATCGTCCCGAGTTGCAGGAATCGTAGCAGAAACCGTCTTTCTTGCGAGGCGAGCACGACTCTGTTTTCTGCCTTCTTTCCCAAAGGAGGTTGGGTAGCCACATCACTAGCCCACATTGTAATACTAATGCGCAGTCAAAGAAGTAAAATCGGGGAGGAATTTCTTACAAGAAGTGCCTCCCCGATTTTACTTCTTTGACTGCGAAATGGCGTAAGATGGATTTGGGGACAACACTTCTCGGCCGGGGTCGCTATAACGCTTGCGGGTTACCTGGAGTTATCTTTCTTCGGCTTCTGCTTCTTTACGGGTTTGCTCGGCGGTGGTTTGGGGGCACTGAGTTTCGGGGGCTCTGTTTCGATCGGGTTTATCTTCTTCAGTTGATCATTGAAAGCCTTCCAGGAGGCTGCGTACTCACCTGCTTGATCTTTCATCATCTCAAGGGCGACGCGTGCGACCAAGAATGCCTTGAGGGACTTCAGTTCTTCGGCCATGTCAAGCTTCCAGGATGCTCCAGCGTCCTTGCGAACCATTCTGATGACCCTCAAACTGCCTTTGAGCGTTCTTGTCTGCAGGAGCGCAAGAGTGTCTTCGGACTGCATTACCGTGGGAATCGCCGTGGGGTCCAGGGCGTTCAACAAAGCCAGAGATTCCGGCGGTTGGTCAAGTTTGTATTGTGACGCCAGTTCCAGTGCGAGATTGCGGGATTCGTCCGTGAGCAGTTCCCGGCTTTCGACCACATTATCGGCCTTCATGCGATCGCGGTACAGTGTGAAGACAGCGTCCGGTTTGCTGGGGACAAGTTGGCAACCCAATGAGAACCCTGACACAAGGACAAGAATTCCCACCAGACGCTCAAAACTCTTCCGGCACGAGTCGCCACGGCTGACCTTCCCTACAGATCCAGATGTATCGCAGGTGGTCATGAAAGATCGGGTCGTCTCCTTTCAACGAGTGTGTCAGGGCGATCTTCTGCCCGGTCCTGACGAGGAAGTTGTCATTGAAGGGGCCTTACCGCAATAAACTCGGCCTGGTACTTCCTATTTCCAGCCAATTGAACGAGACTCCGAACCCGAAATCATAAGCCGCTTCAATTAGACACGAAGTCCGGTCCGCAGTCAATTCTTCCGCGTGCACCCCCTATGCTTCGGTCGAGGATCTTCAGATCGGTACACGAGTCCGTCCGCGCAGCATCCATACAGGGCACACGAGCAGGAAACCACGCTGTCATTACGGTGCCGTGAGGCTTTCGCCTATCCGCTTCAAGTGTGCCTCCGTGAAGCTGCATTATCTCCTTACATATGGACAAGCCCAGACCCGATCCTTTTTCGCCATTCGTTCCTTTGGCGCGGCCCCTGTGGAAGCGTTGAAAGATCCTGTCACGCTCTGCAGTCTTTATCCCCACGCCCGAGTCTTCCACTCGGATTTCCACTCCCGGTCTCCCGTCTCTCGTTATGGCACGCGTAACTGTTTTCACCAGGCCGCCACCCGGCGTGAACTTGATTGCATTGGAGACAAGATTGTTCACGAGTTGAGAAATCCGGCCAATGTCTCCCTGGATTTTGGGAAGATCGCCCGCTAAATCCGTCTGGAACGAGATTTCTTTTGCAGAAGCAAGTATCCGTAGCCCTTGGATACATTGATTTACTGGGAGATTCACATCCACAGGGAAAGATCTCAGCCCAGCCGCCCCTGATTCCAGTCTCAATAGCTCCAAGAGCGAATTGATGAAAGCCAACTGATCTTTCGCACACTGGTAGAGGGTCTCAATGCCAGAAGCCGTAGTCGAGGGCTCGTTGGTTCGTCGCAGCAGTTCTATGGTTCCCAGCAATGTTTGAAACGGAGCACGCACGTCATGAGAAAGAACCGACAGAAGTTCAGCTTGTCGCCGGCTCAATTCCTCTGCCTGACGCCTCAGGCGATTTCGCTCCACAAGGTTCTCGATCATCACCGCTATTTTGCGAGGATCCAAGCTCAACAGTTCACGTTTTTCCAGGTAACCGTCTGCTCCTGCAGCGAACGCCTCGTTCCAGGCATCCACCGTTTCCATGGAGGAGCTTACAAGGACCGTACTGTGCGGGTCCCGCTCCTTGATTTCCCGGCAAATCTCTATTCCGTTGCCATCAGGGAACACAATATCCAAAATGATTGCGTCATAGCGCTTTTTCGCCGCGTCACGGGCTGTCTTAGCCGTATCCGCCTGATCGATGCAGAACTTGTCCTGGAGCATCAGGCAGACTTTCCGGCGAATAATTGGTTCGTCGTCAGCCACGAGGAGATGCAGTTCGCTGTTCATTTAGGCTCCGTAAGAAGAGGCAACCGAATAGTGAAGGAAGATCCGCTCCCAGGCTTGCTTCTGACTTCGATTCTTCCATTATGGGCCGTTGCGATCCGCCGGGCCAAATACAGTCCTCGTCCGGTGCCTCCGGTCGTGAATCCCAGTTGAAAGATCTTCCCGAGGTTTTCCGGAGGAATGCCAGGGCCGCTGTCTTCCACCCGAACGAAGGCTTCGAGGTTCTCGCCCCCTGTGGAGATGGTTATTTCGCCACCTTTTTCTGTGAACTTCACGGCGTTACGGATAATGTTGTCCAGAGCCCTGACCAGGAAGCGCTCTTCCCCTCTTACGTAACAAGCCGATTGATGCAGATGATCAGACTTGATGGTGAGTCCTTTACCTGCCGCTGCTTCCCGGTAGTTTGCCACGCATCGGTCCACCACCAGGTTCAGGTTGACTGTAGAGGGTCTTATCTGGAAAGCATCCGAGTGCAGTCGAATGAAATCCATGCGGTCTTCCAGCATGGCAAATAGCTCTACTCGCTTATGCTCCACCTGATCCAGGAACTGGACCCCCTCCTCTATTCGCCCGTCAGAAACGAGTTCCTTGGCGCTGTCCAGCCCTACGCCAATAACATCAAGGGCGGCCTTCAATTCGTGGCGATAAAGGCTCCCTATTTCCTTGTCTATCAGGTATTGATCCGTTGTATCTTTTAACAGGATGACCTGAGATTGCAGTTCCACTTCGAACCTTTTGCCGCCGGAATAGATGATAATGCGATCTCCAAAGATCTCGCATGCTTCTTGGTTCTTGCGTATGAAGGCTGTGATTCTGGAAAGAACGTGGTCACGGGAATAGCGCCGTAGTGCGTCTTCCAACGATCCGTTCCCGAAGAGCAGTTCTCTGAGATGCTGGTTTTCCGTAAGCACGGACTCCGCCGCAGGGTTCATGTAATATAGTAGTCCGGTACGATCAACACAAATGATGCCGTCCGGGACCATTTCAAGGGCCTGCCTGTCGAGTTCGCTGTTTCGGACCCTTCTTTCGCGCTCTTCTTTGAGGCGCTCCGTGCGGTTGCGGTGAACTGACTCTTTTGCGAAGGAATATGATTCAAAAAGGAATTTCTTGACCAATTGTTGCTTGGAACCTTCAGTGGTCAGGAGATATCCCCCGTTGGAGGCTTCCACTATCTTAGCGAGTCTGAGGCGATGAAAGAACAGGTGATCCGTATGGCTGAGCCACAGTGAACGCCACTCTTTGTCCGTAAGCGGAACGTAAAAGAGAGACAGCAGGTACACTGTTCTGGTCAGTGACGACAGTTCTTTCATGTCGTGAACTGAACGCAGAAGCTGGTGGAAGTCGATCTGGCCGGGACTCGGACGATTGGGAAGTTCTGTATTTCTGGGGAGAGAAGGACGCCACAGATGAAGGATTTCCACACCACCGTACCGAGATCTCAACGAAGTGAGAAGTTCGGGGGATATGCCTGAGTCCAGAAGCCTGAGAATACACAGTCTGGATGCTGCTCTGAGCTCTTCCTGGACGTCGCGACGTGACAAAACGCTTTCTATCAGAAACGGAATAGCCACTGCCGGATCGCATTCTTTGAGCAGAACTACTTGCATAAACCCCATGTCAGGGGAAGGATATTCTTTCAGAAGCTCTTCCGGGTTCCCTCTTAGTTGCCTGTAGGCCCACATGCAGGCTGGCGTGACAAATCCCCGGTTGAGAATGGTGTTGCGAAGCGTGACTCTCTGCGTGACAGTAGCCCATCGTACCCCTGCCTGCACAGCAAGGTTCTGATATGAAGCTTCGCCCTGCTCCAGAAACTCCAGCAATTCTGAAAAGGCTTTCTCAGAAAGCCTGGCGTGACCGGCAGTATCTCGTTCAAAAAAGACTTCAAAACGCGACAGTGTTTCTACGGGTGCTCGCTTCTCAATTTCTTTTAACAACTTTTTAAACATACGTGACTAATTATTCGATTTTACATTGTTTGTCAAGAAATTAGACGAACAAAAGGAATTTAGAATTGAGCAGCGTCGGGCTTGAATTCGGACATGACGATCGACGGCTTGGCCCGTTGCAGACGACGAGGCTACCGCTTCTTTGGAATGCTACTGTTGGATGAGTTCAGGATCTCCAGCATGCTCAAAAGTATCAACGGGTTGCCAATGCTCGCCGGAGTTCCCCGAGGATCTGGGGCCTGAGTTCAGCCACTTCCTCCCGCCAGACTTCCACTTTCTCCAAGGCTTCCTCTTCCCAGGGGAGTCTATCTTCTTCGTTCTTGCATCGAATGTATTCTTCCAGATCGGGGGGCACTGGCGGTGTCAACGCTCTGCTGAATTTTTCCAGTATTCCTTTTACAAGCTTGTTTCGTTGTTGAACCTGTTTCTTGGTGAGTGTGAGCGGCTCTGTAGGCAAATCCTTGGGTATAAGTCCCAATCTTTCAATTTCCCACCCGTTCTTCTTCGCTATGGCCACCATTGCCTTGACCCGATCATATGGAGCAGCAGCGCCCCGGGTGCCTGAATCGGTGTCCCGACAAATTGATTCTCCTTTGACCATGAATCCACCCCCGGTGTCATCAACAGAACATAAAACATAACAACAAAGTCCGAATACAAACAGAATACTGCCGTCATCATCGGTGGTTACGGCTAATAAGCAGCTATAACGAGCTCGTCTATAGTGCGGAATCGAGGCCGTGTCAAGGATTTTTCTGTATAACTAATCGAATTGTTTAAAAAACGGCTACAGGTTCTCGGGAATTAATTGCGTCCTAGAAAAATGGTCGGATTTTTCCCAGGAACTCATTGCATAGTGCAGAGGATTGATGTACTTCAATTATCTGTGATACTTTTAGTTCCAAGGAGGCCCTCAATTGAACTCTTCTAAAAAGACATACAAATTTGATACCTTAGCAGTGCACGGCGGACAGGAGCCAGACCCCGGGACCTTGGCACGGGGAGTTCCAATTCACCGGACCTCTTCATTTATTTTCAGAGACGCCAAGCACGCTGCCGACCTCTTCGCCTTAAAGGAACTCGGATATATATACACACGGTTGACCAATCCGACCTCCGACATTCTGGAGAAACGTATGGCAGCCTTGGATAACGGCGTGGGAGCCCTCGCCGTAGCGTCAGGCACATCTGCGATCTTTTACTCGCTCGTCAACATAATGGAATCCGGTGAAGAAATCGTATCAGCGTCGAACCTGTATGGCGGCACATACACGATGTTCAACGACATACTGCCCCGGTTCGGGATCACGGTCCGTTTTGTCGATTACCGCAACCACCAGCAGATGCGCGACGCAATAAATTCCAAGACACGCGCGATCTTCATCGAGACCATAGGCAATCCCAGACTGGGTGTGCCCGACTTTGACCGGATCGCCGATATCGCAAGGGACGCGCGCGTTCCCCTGATTGTGGATTCTACCTTTACCACGCCTTACATATTCCGTCCCCTTGAACACGGAGCGGACGTGGTAATTCATTCTCTGACCAAGTGGATCGGCGGGCATGGGACCGGAATTGGCGGAGTCGTGATAGATGCCGGAAAATTCGACTGGTCAGATCCAAGATTCCGGCTGTTCACCGAGCCGGAGAAGTCGTACGCAGGGGTGCGCTTCGGCAGCGACCTGGGAGACCTCCAGCCGATGGCTTTCATAATCAGGATGCGAACGGTTCCACTGCGAAATCTCGGAGCTTGCATAAGCCCTGACAACTCCTGGATTTTCCTGCAGGGGTTGGAGACTCTGTTCTTGAGAATGGAACGACACTGCTCCAATGCCCTTGCAGTAGCAAAGTTTCTCCAGGAGGACTCAAGAGTGGAATGGGTTCGATATCCTGGTCTGGAGGGCGATCCTTCCTACGAGATGACCCAGAAATACTTTTTCAAAGGGCTAGCGGGCGGCGTAGTGGTCTTCGGTCCCAAAGGGGGGCCTTCCGCAGCAGAGGCTTTCATAGACCGGCTGAAACTTTTCTCCCATCTTGCCAA
Source organism: Desulfomonile tiedjei (assembly GCA_016212935.1). Lineage (GTDB taxonomy): Bacteria > Desulfobacterota > Desulfomonilia > Desulfomonilales > Desulfomonilaceae > Desulfomonile > Desulfomonile tiedjei_A. The sequence goes on from JACRDE010000646.1 coordinate 21,306, forward strand.
TGTGGGAGATGCAAAAAGTCTCGCAATACACCCTGCAAGCACGACTCATTCCCAACTTTCGGCGGAGCAGCAATCAGCCGGGGGCTTGTCCCCGGACCTCGTCAGACTTTCCGTAGGAATCGAGGACGCTGCTGACATCATTGAGGATCTGGATCAAGCCCTCGGCTAGTCAATCATGTTCGTGCTCGTGCCTGTGCAATCCGCAGTGTCCGTGGGAATGCTCATGCTCATGATCGTGTTGTTCGTCGCCGTGGGAATGCTCATGGCTGTGGCTATGGTTGTGCATCCCGCCGGACGGCTGCACACTCCCCCCGAGCATGGAAAGCGCTTGCTCGAATTCCTGGTTGGCCTGTTCCACAAACCCCACACCTAGCCGTATCCTGTCCGCTATGTCCGAACGGCCCAGGGTTTCGAGCAGCCCGGCAACCTCGAGATATCCTTTAAGGTGCTCAAGGTTGTGACCTATCCAATGAGATAAACGAACTTTGCTTTTTTCAAGGTCGTCCATTGTCCGTATTTCCTTTCGATTTTTGAAAAAAAACGCTTGTACGGATGGGCTTTCCAACAACTAATGCCACGTTTTTGTACAATTATCAGTTTCTCGAGGGATGGCGGGCACGGAGAGCCTTTCTCAAAACCATCTAGGCTTAGAGAAACGTGCCACGAAAGTTTTCGTTCCCAGGCTCAGCCTCGGAACCCACATCTTCCGGACTCTTCCCGGAAATGCCGGTTATTTAGGCATGATAATGGAGGCAGCGCCCGGGAACAACAAATCCTGAATAACGTAGCACGATTCCGAGTAAAAAGACAGTTTTGAGACAGTCTCCGGAGGCCCGCCCCCACCAAATGTAGTGGGGTCGGCGTGCGCATTGGTACGGATGCGTAATCAAAGAACCAAAATCGGGCCCCTCTTGTCTGCAACAAAGATTGCGCAAATTCTTAATGCATTGAACGAGGACTGCTGTCATGCCCCGAAACGCTCTTGACTTCAACGCCCCTGGTCAGACACCATCCTGACGAAATTCCCGAGCATGATTCTTCCTTCGCTGCATTCGTTTCCCGGCGATCTTCCCGATCTTTCAGGATGGAAAGCCATTCCGTATACGATCATTCCCGGAATCCTGATGAGTTGAGCTTCCGACATTCGGCTCCGGGCAAGATTCACAAAGGGCTCAGGAACGGTCTTGACCTCTTCGTGATGACTCTCCACAACTCGAAACCTTCCGGGATGAGTCGCCACACCGGAGAAAATTGGATCCGAGCCGAGAGTCTCCAGGTCAAAAATTCCTTTCTCCGCGATCGCTTGCTTTGGGTATTTTTCAGGGAACACCCCTACCAGTCTGGAATCTATGAAATCTACAGTCCCACCGAAAACCATGGCAAGAAACTGGTGACCTCCGCAAATTCCCAGAACCGGAATGCGTTCCTCTAAAATCAGCTTCTTGAGCACGTTTTTCGCGGCATTCAGTCTGACCCCGTCATCGTCACGGTACATATGCCACGGGGTGTTCTGTGGACTGAGCAATATAAAGTCCGGACGCCGTTCCTTCGCCAACTCTGCTGTAAGTCCCTGATAATGAACGTAATAAAGCTTCGTGCGTATGTGCCTGGCGGCTGGGGCCTCGTCCTGGAGTCGTTGAGTAAACGTCTTGACCAATTCCTCGTAACGTCCGGGTTCGGGACCTTTGAGTTCAAGGTCGACTAATAGTCCATTCACGATTTTCTCTCTGGGATAAAGAAAAAACGATATTGAAACAAGCGCAATCAGAACGCACGCGAGAGCAATCAGACTCGCTTTCCGGGAGAACGATGATTTTGATCCTTTCATGCGGTACCGTTCATGAGATCGGCAGAGCTGCTATCCCAGCCAGGAACGCTGTTCGCCGCGTTTGAGTCCGCCTCTCTGGAAATCTGTGCCGACGATCACTGGCACGTTTTTCCAAGAACGGTCCTGGCATCAATGGACTTTCGAGCAAGTAATAGTTGAGGATCGCAGAGATCGCCTTTCGGGAAAGTCTCCTTAGCTACGAAAGGCACGGCATGACTATGCCTCGGAATGAGACAGACTTCCCTGAATGGTACCTTTGTGAGCGGACCTTCCCTCAGACACCTATTCAGGCTGGCCCCATTGAGGTTGCCCCCATTGACCGTTCCCTTGGGGAACTCCCCACTGCGAATATGGTCTCCTGAGGAAAACATTGTAAGAGTCCCCGGTAATGTCTTTGAAAAGGCCTCTTATAGAGCCATCGACATAAAGGTACCCGTGAAATGTGTTGCCTTCTTTTTCGCCAAAGATGCTGTTTCCGCGGATCTTCCCGATTATGTCGAATTTTGCTTTCCCTAAGAAATTGCCGCCTTCGACGATTCCATAAATATTTTCACCCTCTTGGCGCATAATGGTAACAGTGCCTTCCGCGCCAAAAATTGGTCCCTTGGCGTTTCCGACCCACTGGCCGCGAATGTCGTATCCGGCGGCAAACACAGCGGAGACAGCCAGAACCTGCACCACAACCAAAGCAAAGAATACGCGTCTTTTCATGTTCCTATATTTAGCATATTATAGTGGTAAAATACAGTTAATTATCAGCTTTTGGAGATGAACTACCGTCAATCTTGCAGTTATTGTTATGGGCTCTTTCCGATGCTTCTCTCTCCAACACAGAGAGGTTCTTTTTCTCTCCCATCGCAATCAAAGTGTCATCGGCGTCCATGACGGTGTACGGTCCGGGATTGAAAACCATCTGTCCATCCTTCTTTTTGATGGCGATAATTATGAGGTTAAGTCCTTTCCGAATATCCGTGTCCACAAGTCTCTTTCCAGAGTAGCATGAATTCTCATGAAGTCCCACTTCCTCGATTTCTATGTCGTACTGTTTGTGGTCCATGGCCACTTCCAGGAAGTTCATCACCGCAGGCTTGAGAATGCTCATTACTAGACGCATGCCTCCGATTTTGTACGGACTTATGACTCTGTTGGCGCCAGCGCGGACAAGTTTCTTTGCTGCTGCTTCCTCGCCTGCTCTCGCGATTATTTCCAAATCCTGGTTCAGCTCACGAGCGGTGAGCACAGCGTAAACGTTGGCCGCATCAGAATCGAGCACTGACACGAATCCTTTAGCATTTCTTATACCTGCTGCCAGCAGTACTTCTTCCTCTGTGGCGTCGCCTGGAGAGAGGTAATATCCTATCTGCATTATCTTGTCCTGAGTATCCTGCTTGGTCTCCACGACGACGAAAGGAATTTGCCGGGCATGCAGCTCGTCACAAATGAAAGAGCCCATACGACCGAATCCGCATATGATGAAATGATCCTTCAGTTTCTCTATTGCCTTCATTGACCGCCGCCTTGTAAGTATCTTTGTGAGTTCCCCTTCAATGATCATTTGGCTTCCGGTGACTATGGCATACGCGACAACACCTACCCCGGAAAATATTATGAAGAGCGTGAATATTCTTCCGTAAAAGGTTGGATCATGGACCTCTTTGAAGCCAATGCCAGTGATGGTTATGACGGTCATGTAAAAGCCGTCCAGATAGGACCACCCTTCAATGAATCTGTAGCCCAACGTTCCAATGGTGAGGATCAGGGCTATTCCCGTCAGGGCCTTGACCAGAGCATGATGGTAACTGAATAATCCGTCGCTTTTTAGGGTCTTTGACGACATGGTTTCGTCCCGTCAGACTGATGAGACTTGCCGGAAGCAGCAGTTAGCGATGTTGCTTTCTTGACTGCTCATCGGCATGAAATTCATCGAACCAGCCTTGCTGAAATCGCTCCTGCGAATCCGGGGTTTTATTCCAGCACGTACAGGCAGCCGTGGCACCGGTCATGCTCATTACAATCAAGGCCGTAGCCAACTATAAATCCGTCCTGGATCCTGAAGCCGCAATAGTCCACCTCAACATGTTTTTCCCGCCTTCCGGTCTTGTCCAGCAGCGCCGCTGTTTCAATGCTTTTCGGGCCTTGCTGCTCAATTCGCTTGCGATATTCACTCAGAGTGAGTCCGGAATCAACTATATCATCCACAAGAATCACGTTCCTGCCTTCCACCGAAATACCCACGTCCAAGAGTATGTCCAGCTTTCCACTGGTCACAGTCCCGTCCTTGTACGAGGAAATCCTTACAAAATCCACCTGGCAATCGACATTGATATTTCTGACCAGGTCGGCCATGAACATGAAAGACCCTTTCAGTATTCCTATCAGCAGGAGATTGCCGTTCGGATATTTCTGGGATATCTGCCGCCCGATTTCAGCCACCCTGGCTGATATTGTTGCTGCGTCAAACAGCACTCTTTTGTTCAGAGATTGCATCGTTGACTCCTTCGGCTTTTGCTCCAATCCGCACAAAAGGATGGTCGTAGTCCGAGCGCCAGGAATTCTTGGGACCGTCTTCAGCGGATAAGTCCTGTTCGAAATCGCTCAACGCGTATCACTGCTCAATAATATATCACCATCGGCTCTTCGCGCTGAAATTCAAATCGTCAGAGAGGCCGGCAGAAAGCAGGTGTTCGGCCCGGGCAGCTATCATGGCTCCATTGTCAGTACACAATGAAATGGCAGGGAATACAGCTTCTATCCCTTTACGTAGGCCTTCTTCAATCATCCTTTCCCGAAGAGCCGTGTTAGCCGCCACTCCTCCACAGACTATCAGTTTTTCGGATTTGTGCATTTCTGCCGCCCTCAGCCCTTTTGTGGTCAGTACATCCGTGACGGCGTCCTGAAATGCCGCGGATATGAGTTTGACCCCTTCGTGAACACATTCACCCGCGCTGGGTATTGAAAGAGCGTGAAAGCTGCCTGGCGCGTCATTCAACCTTGACCGGCCGAAAAATTCCTCAGCCTGTCTCAGCACCGCCGTCTTGAGTCCCGAGAAAGAAAAATCCAGACTGTCCTTTTCCATAAGGGCCCTGGGAAACCGCAAATCGCCAGGATCAACCCCCTTGGCGTGACGCTCGATGACCACTCCGCCAGGGTAGCCCAGGCCGAGCAACTTGGCTACTTTGTCGAAAGCTTCGCCTGCTGCGTCGTCTCGGGTGCGCCCTATCAGCTGGATCTCCATGGGGCTCTCGACGTGATAAAGACTCGTGTGGCCACCGGAGACCACAAGCCCAACGAAAGGAAAGTGTATGTCATCACGTTCCAGGAACACGGCAAACAGATGCCCGTGCAGGTGATTCACTCCGCACAGCGGTTTTCCCAAAGCCAAAGCCATTCCTTTGGCAGCGCTTATGCCGACGAGCAACGAACCGATCAAGCCGGGTCCGCGGGTAACACCTATACCACCGAGCTGTTCCGGTTCTACTCCTGCCCCGGACAGGGCCTCACGGATGACGAATGAGATCGCCTCCACGTGTTTCCTGGAAGCCAGCTCAGGTACCACTCCGCCGTATTCCTTGTGGACATCGATTTGCGACAGGACAACGTCCGACAAGATACGCCTGCCGTCCTCGATCACAGCGGCTGCCGTTTCATCGCATGAAGTCTCGATTCCCAGCACGAGCATCAATTCTGTCCGATCATCATTCTGATTGTTTGCACGCGTTCCTGTACCAATTCTTTCGGAAGATCCGCGTATCGCTCGGGTAGAATCTCCCTGGACGTGCACTCCAGGACCGCCAGGAGTTCCTGGTATTCTCGCTGGCGAGCAATATCAGAGGGAATGAAATCCTTGGCCTCGTCAAGTACCATCTCGGGAGTGAGCTTACCTTCCAGGATTCTCCGGCGCTTCAATTCGGTGAGAAGCTGATCGTAATCCGCGGGGAAATAGTCTGTCGTATGCACGAGGAATTCGCTGCGATGCTCCGGCGAGAATGACGCTAGATCGACGTCGGCTTGGGAAAGCACTTGTTTCACAAAGGCCTCTTTTTCGTCACCGTCGCTCGCAAATACAGGGAGGTGCTCTCCCGCTCTGCCGGACCTCTTAATGTCCGGTTCCAGTCTGTCCGGCCTTGCTGTTATTATGATCCAAACAATTTTCCCTCTATTCTCCGGGTCGGACATCATCTTAAGTATGTTTCCAAAGAGACGCCTGTCAACATCGTGAGTCTGCGCGCTTCGTCCGCCGATTTCCGTGTCGGCTTCGTCGTATAGCACGATTACATTTCCCATAGCCTCCAGGACCGAACGTATGCGCTCCCAGTTTTTTTCAGTCTGGCCTACATAAGGGCCCCTTATATTTTTCAGGACCACGGCAATCCATCCGCATTCCTTTGCAAAAGCTTTGTAGATAAAAGTCTTGCCCACCCCGTTCGCACCGGCAACCAGAATCCCGACCGGCATTATGTCCGGATCGCTTCCCTTCAGGCAGGATTTCAGCTCGTTGAGCTTCTTCAAAAGCTTGGACGCTCCGATCACTTTCTCAAAGCCGTATTTCAGGTTGGGAAACTCGATGTGACCTTCCAGCTCCTTTTCAATGATTTCCTTGGATTTTTCAAAGATCAGCTCAGGTGTGAGCGCTTGACCCTTGAACGAGGCCTGTCTGAAGATCTGGCGAATGGAAAGCAGTGACAAACCGGCACTACTGTAAGCCAGGTGGGACGGCGATACTGCGCTTTGAACAGGCTCCCGCTTGAGCAGGTATTCGATGTAACGCTTGCGTTCCTCTTCTTTCGGGCGGTCTATCCTGATTGCCGAGCAGTATGGAAGATCCACTACTCGTTCGTTAATCCCGTTCAGGGTTTCTGCAGTCATGAAAGCTATGTCCGGGGATGCTATGAATGAGCTGTCTGAAAACCAGTTTTCCAGAGTTATTATTTTGAGCCGGTCGGAATCCAGCGCCACCTCGCCCCTGGATGGAGGAGCTACGGCCTCAGCGTATCGAATTATTATCGCGAAGTCTTTTCTTACTTTCTTCCCGGGGCTTCCCTCCACTGGAATCCTTATGTTGATACTGGTAAGTTGCCGCAGCGAGGCGCAGGCAAGCACAATGTCGCTGCGGGCTGCAGCAAGCATCTTTTGCAGCCGTGTCTCTCCAATTTCCAGTGAGATCAGTTGCCTGTCAACAGGATTGAGAAAAGAAATCCCGTTTGCGGGGTCATATAGCAAGACGATTCTCGGTGCCGCGGGCTTGTCGGGCTTTATAAGCGCTTCGACGAGGAAATCTACAAGAGGGACATACCTGTCTTCCGCGACAGGGTATATGTCTTTGGTATTTCCATATATAATGAACGCATTGGATTGAGCGGAGACGTATTTCTCGATTATTCTTTGAGCGAACTCAGGCGGATTCGGATCGTTATTGTTCATTGGTTCCAATTCGAAACGCTTATGAGAAGAAGCTTGAATTCGAATGAACATGGCTGCCACGGGGTCCGGACACCACAGTTTGCCGGGGGAGCCGGAGTCGCTGCCTGCCATTATTTGCTCGATTACCTGTTTGACTGAGAAATGGTATGAAGCACAACCTGAGATATATGTCGGGCTCTACGGCTCAGCCAAGCTCTCTTTCTTTGTCCGACACCCCGGCTTTGACACTTGTTCTTGCTTTGAGCAATTCGTCGAATTTTGATGCAGCTTCTTTTTCAGTTCCCACGTGCTCATAAGCTTGGTCTTGAGCCTCGAGTGTGGCTGTGCCCATCTCGGTGGCGATTTTCGCGTGGGAGCGCATAGTTGCAACTCTTTCGCGTATCGCTACTATGGATTCGTCAACCGCGGTTTCTCCCAGACCTTTCAAGCGGTCCTCCAGTTGGATCACCTGCTGCGTGGAAACGAATTCCGCCACCATTTCGCCTTGTTCCTTCTGGAGGCGACCAATCTCCTCCGTGAATGAACGCAGTCTGAACTTGTAGTCTTCGACCTTCCGCCTCTCGGTTTCCAGGGCCGTTATCAGACTGACCTGTTTATCGCCGATCTCTTTTATCCGTGCAAGGTATCGAGTGCCTGCCTCACGGTGGGCCGGATTTGTGGGATCAGCTTCCGCGGAGGCCAGGGCCCCATCCAGTTTTCGCTGAAGTTCCACTTCTTCCTTTTCCAGATCCTTGAGAGTCATTTCAGTTCGATCGCGTTCCCGTGCCAGGAGCGCTACGGCCTGCTCCATTTCCTTGTAACGCCTCTTAGCGTCATCTATGGCTGCGGCATATGTCGCGCGAATGGCCTCAGGGCTAGACGACACAATGTCATTACCCGCGCCTATGAAAATCCCGCGGAGCCTGGCCCAAAGTTTCCCGAAAAACCCCATGTTGATCCTCCTGTGCAAAGGGAAGAATTAATTATAAGGCGGAGTTGTCCACGTTGTGCATTCTATAGAGGAATGTCTACATGTCAAGGCAGAAGAGTCTTATGAGTCCTTTACACAAACCCATCCTTGGGGCTTCTCATCAGAGCTTAGGCCAAGAACACTATTGCCTTTGCGGTGCAATCTTCTCCAGGAGCCAAGTGCCCAGTTCAGTCCAATCATCGAATCTTTTGGTGACAGGTACCTCTGTAAGTCGATTCCATGGCTGGACCATAAGCCCTACCCCTATGCCCAGATTCAGGTATTCCTGCAAGTATGCGATATCGTCTTCAATTATGAAATCAACGGACTGCTCGGACAAATACAGGCGTTTGTCCCGATTGCCGCCCACAACTATCATTTCCGGCATGGTTGGGTTCCAGGGAAGCGCCTGAAGCTGAGGCAGAGCGGTCTTGGGATCAGAGCGCCCGGTGATAAACAGAAGTGGGCTCTTTTTTTCCCGATAGATTCTGTTCAACACCTTAACTGCATCCGAGTAGGGCTCTATCTTTGGTTGAGAATACATATATCGAACTGCATCCCACAAAGTATCTTTGTCCAATCCCAGCGGCTCAAGCTCCCATCCCGCCAGATCATCGGGTTTGATGTTCCGGCCTGTCACTGTGTTAATGCGATCCAAGATCACGTCAATCGATCTAAGCACTACTCCGTCTATATCAAAAGCTATTCTCATGGAAAAACCCCATTTGTTGTTCGTCCAACCCCGCTAGGCGGGCATCCTCTGGAACAAAATTGCCCCCGAAAGCGTTGCCGAAACGGCGAAAAAGGTCAGAATCACAAAATCCAGGAGCGGCGAAAATTCATACGGCCCACCGAGGGCGTATCGCATGCCGTCTATGCCGTACGTCAGGGGATTGATTTTTGTGAGCAGGTCGAGCCACCCGGGCAACCCTTCCAGCGGAAACAAGGCCCCGGAAAGGAAGAACACGGGCATGACCAGAAAGTTCATGATAAGCTGAAATCCGTGGGGATCGGTCATGAGAGCTGCAGTGGCTATTCCCAGCGCCACAAACGCTGCGGAAATAACGAACATGAAAGCCAGGGTCAACAGCAGACCTAATGGGTCCGGCTTCACCAACCCGCCCATCCCAAGGGCCACTATCAGTATCACGCCCTTGATCATTGAAGTGGTGACTGTCCCAAGAGTCTTCCCGGCCATTATAGCGACTCGACTCACCGGAGCCACAAGGATTTCTTTCAGGAACCCGAATTGCCTGTCCCATAGGACGCTCAATCCTCCAAACATGGCGGAAAAAAGCAAAGTCATCCCCAGGATGCCTGGTCCCAAGAACTGCATGTAAGTAACATCCTGCCTGTACTGAAAAAAACCGCCGAACCCGCTTCCCAGCACAACCAAGAACAATATTGGCAAGGCCATGGACCCTATGATTCGACTCCGGTTTCGGATAAATTTCTTCATTTCTCGGAGCCACAGTGTGTAAACAGCTGAGTTCATCGTTTCCGCCTCAGCATAAAAATGCGCATGCGCTCGGTAGGTTCGGTAACCGGAGCTTCCCGCATTTCCCGACCCGTGAGTTGAATGAACACGTCTTCCAGGTTCGGCTTTCGCATGGACACGGAGTTGATTGCTACCCCCAAGCCCTGGGCAATTTCGAAGACTTTCGGAATGACGGCTTCCCCGTGATTCACCCTCAGAACAATTCTTTGGTCTTCAAATCCTATGTTATGCACGCCGTCCATGGCCAGCAATCTGTCCGTGAATTCTTTGTCGTCCTGGATTACTTCCAATTCAAGGACATCTCCCCCTAGACCGGCTTTCAACTCATCCGGGCTGTCCAGGGCGACTATTTCTCCTCTGTCTATCACTGCGATCCGCGAACATAACTGGTCCGCTTCGTCCATATAATGAGTCGTAAGAATAACGGTCATTCCAAAGCATGCTTTCAAATCTCGGATGTAATCCCATATATTTCTGCGTGCTTGCGGATCCAATCCCAACGTGGGCTCATCCAGGAAGAGCACCTCAGGTCTGTGCATGAGGCCGCGGGCAATCTCCAACCGCCGGCGCATTCCCCCGGAATATGTCTTCACAAGGTCATGTCTGCGGTTTTCCAGGTCCACGAGCTTCAGGACCTCACCGATGCGCTGCCTGCGTAGGACCGCGTTTAGCCCATAGAGCCTCCCATGGAAATCCAGGTTTTCGTCCCCGGTGAGATCGTCGTCCAGGCTCGGATCCTGAAAGACAATTCCGATGCACTTGCGGACTGCGCTCTGCTCGCGTCGGACGTCGTACCCGCAGACGGACGCGCTCCCTGAAGTGGCCGGGAGGATGGTGGAAAGAATCGAAATAAGCGTGGTTTTTCCTGCCCCGTTTGGGCCCAGCAATCCAAAGAGCTCACCCTTTTGTATCTCAAGGTTGACGCTGTTCAGGGCGGCCACTCCGCCAAACTTCTTGACCAGTCCGTTGACACTGATTATTGCCGAAGCAATCCCTCCTTGACAAAAGCTAGGTTCTCGCCGTGGAACAACACAGATGAACTCAGGTCAAGCCATACCGGGCTCGTGAGCGCTCGGTGACACATAAGCTTCCATCTTAGGGTCAAGTCTTAATCTTGTCCTTCAACAGCTCTCCAAGGGTCCCAAAGGAAGAGCGGCTTTCCTTGCCGGTAATGAATTCCTTGAACTGAGAATGCTCCTCGTGCTGTTTGAGGCTCTTGGTGCTGAGCGAGATCTTGCCTGATTCCACGTCCACAGCCAGTATCTGGACTTGGATCGATGAGCCGACAGCAAATCGGCTTCTGAGGTCACCCGTCCTGCCGTCCCCGACTTCCGAAACATGTAGCAGACCTGACTTGCCTCCGGGGAGGGTTACAAACAGGCCGTAGTCCTTAACTGAATCTACTTCTCCTGTGACCACGTCACCCTCACGGAGTTCCACTGCATCCAAGGAACCTTCGATTCCCGGGTGTTTAAGCTCCAACCCTATGCGGCGCGCTTGCTGATCCACAGAAATGATCCTGACTTGCACCTGGTCGCCCTCTGAGACCACTTCTCTCGGGTGATTGATCCGACGACCGGCTCCGAGATTGGAGATATGAATCAATCCCTCCACCCCGGGCTCCAATTGAACGAAGGCGCCGAAGTTCATCAGTTTTGTCACAGCACCTTCAATAACGGCCTCTTCAGCGTAGCGCCGAGCTACGGTGCTCCATGGATCTTCCAAAGTCTGCTTGAGGCTGAGAGAAATCCTGTTGTGTGCCCAATCCAGGTCCAGAATCCGTACGGTCACAGTTTCTCCCGTATGCAGGACGTCAGACGCCTCGTTCACCCTGAACCACGCCAGTTCGGACATGGGTATAAGACCCTCTACTCCTCCAATGTCCACGAATGCGCCGAAAGGCGCGAGCTTCTGAACAGTCCCCTGAACCTCATCGCCCGACTTCAATGTCTTCTTGAGCTCCTCCGCTTTTTGTCTGCGCTCTTCTTCCAGCAATGCCCTTCGAGAAATTACTATGTTGCGTCCTCGCTCAGAGTATTCAAC
>JACRDE010000059.1 GCA_016212935.1 Desulfomonile tiedjei
GCAACGCGAACGCCTCTGAACGCAGGAACTTCCAACGAAATTCAGATGTTGATTCAAAACGCTCTGGGGAGGCCATCCGACAATCCGAGGACAAATACCGGTTCGTGGTGGAAAACGCGAACGAGGCCATTCTGGTCGCGCAGGACGGCATTCTGAAATTCGCTAATTCCAGGGCCGCAAAAATCTCGAAATACACTGTGGAAGAACTGACCAGCAAGCCCTTCATCGATTTTGTCCACGTGGACGACAAGGAAAAGGTTGGCGAAATCTATAGGCAAGGCCTGTCAGACAACGAGGCCCCTCACCTCTATTCATTCAGGATCATGGACAAGATCGGGATGGCCAAATGGCTGGAAATAAACGCGGTGACAATAATCTGGGATGGGAGGCCCGCAATTCTGATCTTTGCGAATGACGTTTCAGCAAGGCGACAAATGGAAGAAGAGCTTCTCAGGATCGAGAAACTCGAGTCGCTTGGCATTCTGGCAGGGGGCATTGCCCATGACTTCAACAATATACTCACTGCCATACTCGGGAACATTTCGCTGGCGAGCCTCTATTCCAACTCGGAAGAGAAAATGGCCAAACGCCTCAAAGAGGCCGAAAAGGCCTGCCTTAGGGCCCAAGGCCTTACAATCCAATTGCTGACGTTTGCCAAAGGCGGGGCCCCGGTGAAGAAAACCGCCAGTATCGGAGACATAATCAGAGATGCTGCTCTGTTTTCGCTCCGAGGGTCCAACGTGAGGCCTGAATTCTCCATTGCCGACGACCTGTGGACTGTGGAAGTCGATGAAGCCCAGATCAGCCAGGTCACCAACAACCTGATCATAAACGCGGACCATGCCATGCCCGAAGGGGGCGTGGTGCAGGTCTCTGCGGAGAATGTGCGAGTGACCCGAGAACTGGGCCTTCCTCTGGAAACTGGACAATACGTGAAATTTACCATCAAAGATCATGGCGTAGGCATTCCCGATCAAATCATCACTCGAATATTCGATCCTTATTTTACGACGAAACGCATGGGCAGCGGCCTGGGGCTCGCCACTTCATATTCCATAATACGCAATCACGGCGGTATCGTGACAGTGGAGTCCGAAGCGAATTTGGGAACGACGTTTCATATTTACCTGCCTGCTTCGCAGCAGCAAATCAATGTCGTGTCCGAAAGCGAATTCGATTCCTTTTCCACTGGTAGAGGACGCATTCTTATTATGGACGACGAGGCCATCATCAGGGAACTGTCCACTGAATTGCTGTCACACCTTGGGTACGATGTCGAGGTTGCGGAGGACGGCTCCAGGGCTGTCGACCTTTACGCATCTGCATTGAATTCAGCCAACCCCTTTGATCTGGTGATTCTGGATCTCACCGTTCCGGGAGGAATGGGAGGCCGGGAAACCATTCAGCGCCTCTCGGAGATCCATCCGGGAGTACTGGCAATAGTGTCGAGCGGATATGCCAACGATCCCATAATAACGGATTACGTCAGTCACGGATTCAAGGGAGTGATCTCAAAACCGTATACGATCAAGGAAATAAGCGAAACCCTGAACAGGGTGATCGGTGGCGGAAATGCTTGACTACGGCCGAGGATGAGAAATCTATCTGATGACACAATACGCAACCAAGCCGGGCTCAAGGTACCCCACAGGCGCGACCGTAGATTCGAACGGAACGAATTTTTCCATCTTCAGCCGTCACGCTACCAACGTTGAACTCCTTCTGTACGAACGCGCAGACAGCCCCACTCCATTTCAGATCATTGAGCTGCACCCCCAGACAAACAGGACATATTTCTTTTGGCACGTTTATGTTGAGGGACTTCTCCCAGGTGAGCACTACACGTGGAGAGTCGACGGACCAAACGACACGAGAGATTCAGGGCGCCGCTTCGACCGATCCATTGAATTGCTGGACCCCTGGGCGAGAGCTATAACTCAAGACCTGTGGGACCGCAGACTTTCTATACGGGCGGCGAAATCAAGCGCTGAACGCGAATGTGTTGGAGAGGACCTTTCGGCAGAAGGGCCGAACCCTCACTCCGTCCGAGGGACTTACTGCGCGTCGGATGATTCATGCTCCGCTGCGGGCAAGATTAATCATCGGAAACATGTCGATTCTGGTGAAGTGAGTACAGAGCGAACTTTCTTGGACAAAAAAGTCAGCCCCGTTATTTCAGGGCCCAAATCGATGCGCGCCGCGGTCGTCGAGAACCATTACGACTGGAATGGGGATCGTCCTTTGGATCGGCCTCTGGAGAACACCGTCATCTACGAGATGCATGTGGGAGGATTCACGCGTCACCCTTCTTCCAATGTTAAGCACCCTGGCACTTTCTCGGGAGTTATCGAAAAAATCCCTTACCTGCAGAGACTCGGCATTACGGACGTAGAATTCATGCCTGTAATGGCGTTTGATGAACAGGACGTGCCTGACAGCGCCTTTGAGAAGGGATTCAGAAATTACTGGGGCTACAGTACTCACAGTTTTTTTAGTCCCCATCCGGGGTACTGTGTTTCCCCACACTCCGGCGCGCACGTTCAAGAGTTCAGGGACATGGTGAAAGCCCTTCACAAAGCCGGGATCGGCGTTATTCTTGACGTTGTGCTCAATCACACTGCAGAAGGCGGCGAAGACGGACCGGTAATAAACTTCAAAGGTTTCAGCAACGATTCCTTCTACCACCTGAGTCCGAACGATCGCCGACTTTACAGGGATTTCACCGGTTGTGGAAACACTGTGAACTGCAACCATCCGGTAGTGACCGTTTTTATTCTGCAATGTCTCGAGTATTGGGTGCGGGAAATGCACGTGGACGGTTTCAGGTTCGATCTGGCCAGTGTCCTCACAAGGGGTGAAGACGGCAACCCGATCAATCACGCCCCAGTAGTCTGGAACATCGAATTCTCGGAAATATTGGCGGATGCAAAGATCATTGCCGAAGCATGGGACGCTGGGGGCCTATATCAGGTAGGAGCATTTCCGGGGTTCCGATGGGCGGAATGGAACGGAAAATATCGTGACGTCATCCGCAGATTCGTTCGCGGTGACAAAGGACTTGTGGGCGAGGTAGCCACCCGAATTACAGGAAGTAGCGATCTTTACCAGGGTAGCGGGCGTTTGCCCATCAACAGCATCAATTACGTGACATGTCACGACGGTTTCACCCTTTACGACCTCGTCAGCTACAACCAAAAGCATAATTATGACAACGGAGAACACAACCGAGACGGCTCAGATGAGAACCTGAGTTGGAACTGCGGTTGCGAAAGCAATACCGATGAGCCTGAAATCCTGTCCCTGCGCTTGCGACAGGTGAAAAACTTCATGGCCATTCTGATGCTCAGTCAAGGCGTGCCAATGTTGTGCTCGGGCGATGAGGTTCTCAGGTCCCAGAGAGGCAACAACAATGCCTACTGTCAGGATAATGAATTAAGTTGGTTCGACTGGACGCTTACCCAGAAGAACGAAGAAGTGCTGCGATTTGTCAGGCAGATCATCGCATTCCGTAAAAGGCACCCGTGCCTTAGGCGGACAAATTTCCTCACAGGTACAAAATCACGAGGAGCAGACATTCCTGATGTCAGCTGGCACGGATTCAAGCTCAACGAGCCGTGCTGGTTCGATGCGGCCTCGGATGTGCTTGCATTTACTCTCACAGCGGCAGCAGACTGGGAAGAAGACCTTCACGCGGTTTTCAACATGTCGGATGTCGCTTTGGACATGCCTGTTTACGACATCCAAGGCAAGACCTGGCATAAGGCTGTTGACACGTGGCGCCTTTCGCCAGGAGACATTCTGGAGCCAGGTCAACAGGAGCCTTTGAGGGAGCAATACTATCGCGTGAACCCTCGTAGCGTAGTTGTCCTGGAAAGCAGACCGACGCTCAGGGCTAACACCAATGCGCTTTCAAAGCAGTAAGATCTGGGGAACCTTTTTTGTAAAAAAGGTTCCCCAAACCCTCCAAAAAACTTTTAACACTTGCCTGAATCCTTATTTTTTCCAAGGGAAAAAGAGGATTCAGGCAAAATGCTAGAAGTTCTTGGGATGGGGTTCGGGGAAACACTTCTTGCAAGAAGGGTTTCTCCGATTTTACTTCTTCGAATGCGCATTGTTGTTAGCCCTCAGACCTGGGGTGGATTCAGGGAATCTACCAACGAAAAATCTGGAGATCGAACTACCATGATGCTTCCGGTAAATAAGACCAAGATCGTGTGCACAATAGGGCCTGCCTGTGAATCCCCGGAAATTCTGGAACAAATGATCCGGACCGGTATGAACGTGGCTCGGCTGAACTTCTCTCACGGCGATTTCGATCACCACAAGGAAAGCATCAGGAAGATCCGTGCTGCGAGCACTGCAGTAGGCAGGCGCATAGCGATAATGGCAGACCTTCCAGGCCCCAAAATGCGTATCGGGCAACTAGCTCGCGAGCCTGTGGAACTGCGGCCGGACGATGACTTCATGTTGACCGTGGATGAAACAGTAGGGGA
>JACRDE010000060.1 GCA_016212935.1 Desulfomonile tiedjei
ACCAAAACCACTGACCACGGAGGGACCAAATGAGGCGAATCGCGTTTGTGTTGGCTATTCTATTTAGTTGGATGACTCTTTGGCACATGACGCCCGGATATTGCCAGGAGTCAATCTTATTGGGAGTGCCAACCGCTCTTACGGCGCTTGAGGGCAAAGAATCCCTCAAAGCCGTGGAAATGGCTGTTGAGGAGATCAATGCAAAAGGCGGAGTAAAGGTCGGAGAAGCCAAGAAACTCATCAAGCTGGAGACCATCGACCTTCGAGACGCGTCCCCCGGTGTGCCGGTATCTGAAGCCCTCCTTGGAATGGAGAAAATCATCACGGAAAAGAAGGTCGCGGCAATTTTGGTCGGGCCGTTCAGATCCGAAGCTTTGATGGCAGGAATGGACCTCCTCGCGAAATACAAGGTTCCTATGCTCGGCACGATTGCCATGTCTCCGAAATCTGAGGAAAAACTCAAGTCCGATCCTGAAAAGTACAAATACTGCTTCAGGGTATGTCTGAACGCAGCCCATCTGGTCAAGTACATGGCTACGACACTCGATCACATGAAGAAGGAGTTCGGTTTTTCTAAACTATATGGGATGCATCAGGATGTACTCTGGGCCCGCGCCACGGGCGATGGAACCGGAAAGGTGGCAAGCGAGAAATTCGGCTGGGAGAACCTGGGCACAGAGGTTTATCCCACAGGCTCCTCGGATTTTTCCGCTGGTCTAATCAAGGCAAAGACCAAGGGCACTCAGGTCATAGTGCCGGTTTTTGACATGCCTCAGAGCGGGATACTTCTGAAGCAATGGCAAAGCATGAAAATCCCCGCCATGCTGATGGGGTTCATTTCACCAATGGCCGGACCCGGCGCGTGGAAGACCTTCGAGGGCAAGATCGGCGGACTATTGAACGTCAGTTTTGAAATCGGCAGCGCAATCCCCACTGAAAAATACGCTCCTGCCAAGAAATTTTATGACGATTACCTGAAGAAATTCGGTGTTCCCATGGAAGCAGGTCACGGTCCGGCCCCATCCTATGACTCCGTCTACATTTTGGCTGAAGCTATTGAACGCGCGGGGTCCCTGGATTCGGACAAGGTAGTCGCGGAGCTGAAAAAGACCGACCGACAGGGCGTGATTGGAAGAATAAAGTTCGATGACGGCAACCAGGTAATCTATGGTGACGATCCCACACAAACAG
Source organism: Desulfomonile tiedjei (assembly GCA_016212935.1). GTDB lineage: Bacteria > Desulfobacterota > Desulfomonilia > Desulfomonilales > Desulfomonilaceae > Desulfomonile > Desulfomonile tiedjei_A. The sequence goes on from JACRDE010000060.1 coordinate 1,192, forward strand.
CAACTGGTTGTGTAGCACAATGGACCAATGATGGAAAAAGAACCATCGTTTTCCCTCTTGCCCTCGCTGAAGGCGGAATCAAACTGCCCGAATGGGTAAAACCAACGAAATAGATCCGGAAGGGGAACTCACAAACCGAAGGAGTTCCCCTAGGCTCAAATTTCGGTCTGACTACCCATCGGTAGGAGATGATATTAAATGCTTGAAGTAACCCTGATTTACGGATTCATAAACAGCATCATTCTGTCTCTGGTGGCGCTAGGTTTCAGTCTGACTTTCGGCATCAGCGGTGTCTCCAATTTCGCTTATGGAGCCATGTATATTTTGGCCGGTTATGCTGTGTGGATTTTCATAAACAAGCTTTCAATGCCATTCTTTTTGGCGGTCATACTCGCAGTCGTTCTCACGGCAGGACTTGGACTGGCGCTTTACAGATTCGTGCTATTGCGGGTCAGAGGACTCGTGATATCTGAAGTTATCGCCACGTTCGGAGTGGGATTGGCCATTCTGGAGCTGTTTCGATATCTCGGATTCACCACGTTTGAGTACACGTTGCCGGTGTTTACAGATGGGAGCATCGAAATCGGCAACACATACATCGATCATCAGAGACTCTGGATTGTGGGCGTCGGAATTGCTTTGGCCGTGGGGCTCTATCTTTTCACGCATCATACCAAACTCGGACTTGCATTTCGCGCAATAGCCCAGGATGAAAAGACAGCCCTTTCTTTGGGAATCAATTCCGACCGCATTGCCGGGATCAGCGTTGCCTTCGGGTCGGGTTTGGCCGCAGTGGCTGCTGTGCTGATCCTTCCCAGGGGAACCATATCAGTCAACGAGGGTTACGACGTTTTGATAAATGCGATGGCCGTGTGCATTATCGGCGGCCTTGGCAGCACTGTGGGAGTCGTAGTCGCGTCGTTCCTCATCGGATACGCCCAGATGCTTACCGATGCATTCTCCGGTCCACACTGGAAAATGATCGTTTCCCTTGTGGCGATTCTGATCATTCTGGTTGTGAAGCCCTCGGGCCTGTTCGGGAAACAGAAGGAACTCGAAGAACGAATATAGACGGCTTGGACGGGTTTTGTGCCCTGAATCTCAGCCCGAGTCTGTGTTCGTCTGGATAAAAAACAACTCCTTTCAAAGGACAAAAGGGACAGCTTCATAGGCGAGTTCCAGCAATCTTCGGTGGCGCAGTGAAACAACGACGAAAAGAAAGAATAGATCGAGGCACCAAAGCCCGTTCCGACGACATTTTTGCCCTTACGTCGTATCGGGAGATGCTTTACGTAGCGGTTCCGCCTGTATTGCCTGTGATAGCACTTCTGGTGATGCCGCTGATTCTCCCTCCATACTGGCAGAAGGTTCTGCTGCAGACCACGATATTTGCCCTTTTGGCCATAAGCTGGGATTTTCTAGTTTCAGTAGGAATGGTCTCGCTGGGGCAAGCCCTGTTCTTCGGGATGGGGGCATACGTTGCAGGATGTCTCGATCACTACGCCGGACTTCCAATATGGCTGACCATACCGCTTGCCACTGTGTTTGGCGGTGCATTGTGTACTGTCTTACTCTTGCCGGTGCTGAGGCTGCGCGGGGTGTATTTTTCAATGGTCACCCTGGTGCTCCCGCTCATGCTGGAGCGTATCATAGAAGCCACAGGAATGCTGGGTGGAACAGAGGGACTCACGGGAATAAAGCCGTTTGGCAATTCATGGGTTGAAATGTACGTCGTGATCATTGTTCTGCTCATAGCTTTGTTCGGATTCCGCAGGCTCGTCACCACTGATTACGGATTGGTCCTGAAGGCAATCAAAGACAACGACAGGTCCGTTATGAGTGCGGGCATCAATATCTACTGGATGAAGGCCCAGGCCCTTTTCATTTCAGGAAGCGTCGGGTCCTTCTGCGGGGCATATATAACCCACGTGTACATGTTCGTGGGAATGCCCGACTTTGCGCTCGACTATTCCATTTTGCCTCTTGCATCGGCAGTCGTCGGAGGCATGGGAACGTTCGCAGGATCGGTCATGGGTGCTTTCATCCTGGTGCCTTTGTCGGAGGCCCTTCGGAATGTCGGCGGCCTGCGGATAGTGCTTTACGCCATGTCGCTGGTCGTCTTCATCGTGCTGCTTCCGGAAGGTATTTTCCATTACATACAACGCAAATATCAGCAGTTCGAGCGATGGGTGGAAGTCGAAGGCTGAAGCCCCAGAGGACCATTTTGTGAGGCTCCAAACTTATGAACGAAGCAACCAACAAGACCAATGAAGTCATCCTGAGCGTTCAAGAGGTAAGCAAAAGTTTCGGCGGAGTCCGTGCCGTGGTGGGTGTCAGCTTCGACCTCCGCCGGGGCGAGTTGTTGGGCATTATCGGCCCCAACGGTTCCGGCAAGACTACTCTTGTCAACTTGATAACAGGCTTTGTGAAACCGGACTCTGGAAGTGTGAAATATGAGGGTCAGGACATAACCGGATGGATGCCGTACAGAATTGCCCGTCTCGGCATTGCTCGTACCTTCCAGATGATTCGCCCGTTCGCTGAACTCCCGGCCTTCAAGAATCTGATCATCCCGCTGTTCTCCCCACGAGTTAAGACTCTTTCAGGTGGAAAATACGGGGACCTCGACTCTGTTGCCAAGGATCTCTTGGAGGAAGTTGGTTTTGAGCGGGAATCATCCGTCACGTACAAAGCCGCTGGAAGCTTACCCCACGGGTACCTTAAGCGCCTGGAATTGGCAAAGTGCCTGGCGCTTCGAGCAGACCTGATCATACTGGATGAACTCTTTTCAGGCCTAAGCATCGCGGAACTGGCCAGTATCGTGCCGATCATCGAAAAGCTCATGGTGGAGGGAAAAACCGTGATCATGATAGAGCATCGGTTACGAGAATTGTTCCGAATCGCCAACCGGGTGGTAGTACTGAACTACGGCCACGCAATAGCAGACGGGAAGCCGTCCGAGGTCATGGAACGAGACGACGTGAAACAGGCCTATTTGGGTACGGAATGATTACGGTAAGGGCAAGGCAAGAAATACGGAATCATTCCAAGCGGTAATGCTGGTGGCATTGCGAGGACTGAAACGAGTAAGCAATCAGTCTCAGCTCCTTGGCAGATTGCTTCGGGCGCATGTCCTCGCAATGCAAGCTGGATTACTTTCCAGGTGAATGTTTCCGGAAAACTGTGCACGGCGGTTCCCGTAACCTGTACCGGTAAAATCAAGGAGGCATTCATCGGCCCGATCGAGTCTGTCTCACACGAACAAGGTTGACCAAAAAGAGATTTGAAACGGACTATCTTATGCTTGAAGTATCCAATCTGATGGTTTTCTATGAGAATGCCCTGGCGCTCAACGATTTCAGCATGAAGGTTGAGCAGGGAAACATCATCGCAATTATAGGCTCCAACAGCGCCGGCAAGACGACGTTGATGAACACCTTATCAGGACTGATCCTGGATACGAAGATCAAGGAGCAGCGAAAAGGCGGGGAAAGGATAACCCTGTACGGGACGATAAGGTTTGAGTCGGAGGACATCACCAATGTACAACCCTACGATAGGGTCAAGAGAGGAATGGTGCTCTGCCGCGAGCGTCATCCCATCTTCCCTGAATCGGACCTCGTAGAAAACTTGAAAATCGCTGGGTACTTACAAAAGAGCTCCGAAGTTTCAGCAGGCGTGGACTATGTCTTTCGTCTTTTTCCTACACTCGTACGTCTAAAGAGCCGTAAGGCAGGGTTCCTCAGCGGTGGCGAGCAGCAGATGCTGACCATAGGCATGGCCCTTATGGTGAAGCCCAAAATGTTACTGCTTGATGAACCCCTACTGGGTTTAAGCCCGCTCATGCAAAATACTCTGGTGGATGCAATTAAGAAGATCCGGGCCGAAACCGGCCTTACCATAGTAATCACAGAGCAGTTTGCGCGTCCCATATTGCCTATGATCGATCACGGGTACATTATCGAGAACGGCATGCTCACTATGGAAGGCAGCGGCATTGAACTAATGGATAACCCCGAAGTCAAGGCAGCATACTTCGGCGTCTGATCACTTCTAAACTCAAAAAGAGTAAGGATTTTCAGCTGATGTCGACTCTCTCACAACCTACGATCTTTAGGGCATTCGCGGCCACGGCAGCCAAATTTCCCGAGAAGACAGCCGTATCTTTTCTCGGAACAAACTACAGTTACAGAAAATTGTTGAGCCTCGTGGAGAAATTTGCTGCAGGTCTAGCCGCCTCAGGATTAGGGCAGGGCGATCGCATCGTCATGTACATTCCCAATTCCATACAGTTTGTCGTGTCCTGGTTGGCCATCCAGAGGCTCGGTGGGGTCCCTATTCCGATCACTCCCATCTACACTTCCACGGATCTGCAGTACATAGCAAACGATACCCAGGCAAAGGCGGTGATTTGCTCGGACCGTAATTACGGCTACGTGAAACGGGCCATGACCGATACGGTCATAAAACACGTTGTGATCACAAACCTGGCGGATTTGCTGCCGTTCTGGAAAAGAGCCTTCGGTGTGCTGGCCGACAAGGTACCGACCGGAAAAGTGGAAAAGGCGCCGTTTATCGGGCTTATGAGCAAAATGATTTCTGCGTCAAATCCGCCAGCCCCCGTACCGGATACGGATGAAAACGATATTGCGGAAATCCTCTACACTGGGGGCACCACAAAACATCCCAAGGGAGTGCCTTTAGGACAGGGTCTATTCCTGGTCTCGGCAGAAGAACAGCTGGGAGTCCGCGATCCTCTGTTCCCGAAGGACAAGGATGTGATTCTCGGTGGCGCTCCGTTGTTCCATGTTCTGGGACAAACGTGCAGCCTTTCGACCATAGTGGTTGGCGGAGGAACTCTCATCCTTCAACCCAGAGTCAATCTGGACGCTGTGTTCGATTCCATAAGCAGACTCAAGGCAACGAGTCTGATCGGGGTCCCCGCGTTCTATCGGATGATTCTAGAGCATGACAGAGTGGACCAGTACGATTTGTCGTCTCTGAAATATTGCTTCTCTGCGGGAGACGTTCTGCCCGCGGAGGTTGCCAAACGTTGGATGGATCGCTTCAAACTGAAAATCTATCAGGGATACGGCGCTACAGAGACATGTGGCGGAATAGTAATGAGCCCCACGGATCGC
>JACRDE010000065.1 GCA_016212935.1 Desulfomonile tiedjei
GGTAGACCTGCCAGTATTTCCAGGTCCTCCAGTGTAAACTCCGCATCGGTAAAGGGTTTCTTCAGAGCCGGCACAAGCTTGTGCAAAGCCTGCGGAGTGAGACCTTCCAGCAGATCAATGAGCTCCGCTGCAGTGAATCCCTCAAGCTCGACCTGGACCGCCATGCCCTCCTGATACTGTTCAAGACTGTGGAAAAGCCTTATGACCTGATCAGGGATCATTCGGTTCCAGGGCAGCCTTTCAATTATTCCCGGCACACGGTCCTCAGGGAGGCTCATCATTTGGCTCAGAAGCATCTCGAAGTCGAATTCGTCCATCATCTCTCGCTGAGAGAGAATCCTGTACAGAGGGTCCGGTGCTCCGGAAAGCATGACCAGTCTGCACCACCGCTTAAAGAACGTGCTTTCCGAAGGCGAATTTATGGTTTCCCATTCTGAGACGATTTCTTCGAGCAGTTTCTGCGAAGTGCGAATCACTTCTTTAGCGAGAAGAGATCCTTCTTGCTCGTCAAGGTCTTCGCCCAATTCCTGAATCACGTCCAGCACTGCGTTTTCAATGTCCTCGGGGAACAGTTCGGAGGCTTCAGTTACGTCGATAGCATCCAGAAAGCGCCGGACATCCTCCATGGTGACGGCCACCGGGTCGGGCGCCTCAGTGTAAGCGGAGATCACTAGTGTGTTGATCAAAGCCTCTCGCACGGAATCCACTTCCGATAGGTTTTCGGCCTGAACGTTGGGAGACCTGTTCAGAAGGCGAAACGGCAGAATTGCCTTGAGGCGAAGTATAAATTCATAGCGTTCCAGTTCCGCCTCATAGTATTCCACGAGGCCCAGAGTGGAAAACAATTCGTCAGGTAGCGTCAACGACGATATCGTGTGGACCTCGGTTTCGCTGAAAATACTCATATTCGCGAGCCGCTGGCACGTCAGATCAGACAGGCATTCATACTCGTCCATGCTGACGAGTATCTGAATCTTGTGATCCTGGAGAAGCTTGTTCCACCTGTGCCGCAACTTTTCTACTCGAGTGTATGCCAGGCGGAATAATTCCACGGGTGATGCCTCCATCAACATGGACAGAGCAGCATCCGTATCCCGTTTACTCTTTATCTCCAACCCGACCCCTATCAGCTTCAGTACCGTCTCCTGGACTTTAGCCAGCTCATCGGTGGAACGGAAATCCACCTCTTTCTGAACCACGTATTTGTTGGCCATGGCGACGGAAACCCTTATGATCTCGTCGGCCCTGTCCCGGGTGAAAATGCCTTGCTCCATGCCCTCGTTTACGACTTTCAACAAGAAAGTCTGTTCATCGTGAATAACCAGGCCTAATGAATCCATTTATCCATCCTTCGGACCCGATGGCCTTGTTCGCTCGCACCGGCGCTTCCACGAAGCTAAGCTTTGGCGATCAAGGCGCGCAGTTCTCACTTGCCGCAGTGTCACTTGGGCCTTAATCAAAAAGCGCCGGCCTTTCGCGAGAAGGGCATGTAATCCGTGACTATCATGATCCGTGAAACTGGGGCCGTTTCGGCCGTATCAACCGCTCTCTCTTAAGACTCGTGCATCGGTACAAGGTTCATAGCGAGCATTCGAGGCGGTTTCAGAGAGGAGACGTTCGCCGGGGAGGCTATTTGACCCTTTCTATGTACTTGCCTGTCCGGGTGTCTATTTTCAGCATGTCGCCTTCATTTACGAAAAGCGGAACCTGAACATTCATGCCGGTCTCAAGGGTTGCAGGTTTTGTGGCTCCGGCCGCAGTATCGCCTTTTATTCCGGGCTCGGTTGAAGCAACCCGGAGTTCCACAAAAATGGGAACTTCCACACCGATCGGCTTGTCATTGTGGAACAGCATACCTACGGTAACGTTTTCCTGGAGGTAATTCCTTGCGTCGCCAAGCTGGGCTTCGGTGAGAAACGACTGCTCATAGGTTTCATTGTCCATGAAATGAAATTCGCCATCCGATTCGTACAGATACTGCATCTGCTTCTCTTCAAGGTTGGGTTTGTCGATCTTTTCACCTGATCTGAAAGTTCTGTCTATGACGTTACCTGTGATCAGGCTCTTCAATGTGGTTCTAACGAAGGCTCCGCCTTTGCCGGGTTTCACATGGAGAAAATCAACTATTGTGAAGGGCTCTCCGTTCAGCTCAATTTTGAGGCCCTTCCTGAAATCAGGAGTCGAATACATGCACTTAATCCCCTTGATTTGTAATGTTTTTTTCTGATGATTGCTGGGGTCAGTTTACGGAAATTAGGTTTTTCGGCATTTCCGAGAGTACTTCCGGTCCTGAACCGCTAAGGTAAACCAAACTTTCGAGCCTTACCCCGCCGTAGTCCTCGATGTAGATGCCGGGTTCGACTGTGAAGACCATCCCCTCCTGGAGCACTCCCCTGCCGCGCGGCGAAAGATAGGGCGCCTCATGCGTTTCCAGTCCAACCCCGTGCCCTAGCCCATGAAGAAAATACTTGCCGTATCCATCTTGATCGATGCTTTGTCTGGCTATCTTATCCAGCTCACGAACGCCGATGCCTTCTTTTGTTGCGTCCAGTACCTTCATATGGGCATCATAGACAGCTTTGTGAATTCTCTTCTGTTCTTCGGATGAACGGCCCACTACGCATGTGACTGTCTCGTCGCTGCTGTAACCTTCAAATCGGCAGCCAAAATCCACCACAACCAATTCTCCGGATTTTATCACCTTGTCCGAAGCCATCCCATGGGGCAATGCGCCCCTCGGTCCGGAAGCGATGATGGTGGGGAAAGCAATTCCCTCGGCACCTCCTCGTCTGAAAAGGAGCTCCAAATCTGCGGCTATGTCCGATTCTCTCTTACCTTCGAGCCTTGAACGCAGTGTTTCACGGCATGCGTTCGAAGCAATGACTGCGGCCTTCTTTATTTTTTCTATTTCTTCCGGGGTCTTACGGATTCTCAAATTCTCGAGGAAATCCCTGCTCAGGGGCACTATTTTCAACCCCGGGATTTTTTTTGTCAGTTGGGCGACCAGTTCGTGGCTAACCCTGGAGGCTTCCAGCCCCAGACGACTCGATCTTCGGGACCTGAGCGTACGTGCTACCGCTTCTACTCTATTCCGAACTATGCGTATACGCATCCCTGAGGTTTCTTCTTTCGCCTGCGTTTTGTATCTTCCGTCGGTTATGAGGATGCTTTCCGTAGGCGTGACAATCACCGAAGCATCGGAGCCAGTGAATCCAGTAAGGTAACGAAGATTGGTCGAAACCAGCACCTCGGACGAATTAAACAGAATTGCATCAACGCCGAAGCGGTCGAGCTTTGATTGAATCTGAAACATCCGAATTTTCAAACTCCAGTGGATCGATCCGACTTGATCCTGTCAAGATTACCCAACCAGCCTCGCAAGACACCGACAATTCTTTTCTCGTTGACCCTTTTCCTGGCACGTTCCTGGGCCTTCATAAGGCTCAGGTCCTGGGGATTTCTAATTAGAAGCGTCGTGAATATCTGCAGAGCCTGGTCATAGTGCCCCTGACGCATCAATTCATGTCCCATGGCAGCGGTGACCGGCATGAAATCTGCGCAAACCGATGCTTGCTCCGAGTCGGGACTCGTGCGAGCGACTTCACTCACAGAAGATCTCGGCTTGATTTCTCCGGCCTCGGGCGGGACAAGTTCACGGTGATGTTGCGTTTCTTCCATCGCTATTCGAAACGTCCCCCTGAGAACCTCGTGCAGGACCTTATAGCGAACTCCCAGTTGTGTTTCCCCGCGTTGAACGAAAATGTCACCCAGGAGGTCGAATAGTCGCGCTCCACGGACATAGTCCTGCTCGAGCGCGGAAAGCAAAGCCAGCGCACCGTCAAAATCGGAATTGGCAACCAAGTCCTCAACTCGTGCCAGTGCCTGTTCAACAGGAAGTGCAGCGGCCTCGCATACCGATTGCGTCCCTTTCGACTCGGTGTCGCTCATGTTTCCTCATTTCCCCGATAAATCAAATCCACGAATTTATTACATAATCCAATTATCAGAAATAGTCAAGGCGCTTTTCTGTTAATCTGGTGCCGCCGTGCAACAAAAAGAATGCCTTGACCCTAACCGCATTTGCGATTGGGCCAAGGCATTTATTTTTTCGGTTGCGGTATCGTTCTTACGAGGCCAATCCTACTTTGACTTGGGCCAACTTTACCTTATCAGATACTGCTTTCAACGCCACTGGGTCTGCTGCAGGATCAATTTGGGCGAGTTGCTGTTCCAAAGCCTGTAGTTCAGCCTTCGCTTCATTGATGTCAATGTCTTCAGCCTTTGCGGCGGCATCTACCAGTATTGACACGGCATCCTTCAGAACTTCGCAAAAACCGGAACCAACGGCGAACTTGAAGAATTTGTCATTTTCGAGGTAAGAGAAGATTCCCGGCTTTATGAAAGTAAGCATGGGTGTGTGCCCTATTAGGACACCGAACTCGCCCATAATGCCGGGGGCGATAATCTCTTCAACCTCTCTGTCAAGCACTACCCCCGAGGGGGTCACCACTTGGACCTTGAATTTCTTATCCGACATGAATGTCTCCCGATCAGGCGGCTGTGGCTGACAGCTTCTCAGCTTTGGCCTTCACCTCGTTGATGTCTCCAACCATGTAGAATGCCTGCTCGGGCAGGTAATCCAGGTTGCCCGCAACGATTTCTTTGAAGCCAGCGATGGTATCCTCGATCTTCACGTACTTGCCGGGCGTTCCTGTGAACTCCTGAGCCACAAAGAAAGGCTGGGACAAGAATCTCTGGATCTTGCGGGCACGAGTAACCACCAGCTTGTCGTCTTCCGACAGCTCGTCCATACCTAGAATCGCGATGATATCCTGGAGGTCCTTGTATCTCTGGAGAACCAACTGAACGCTTCGGGCAATCTTGTAATGATCTTCTCCGAGGACCCGAGGATCGAGAATTCTCGAGGTGGAGTCCAGCGGGTCGACTGCGGGATAGATTCCCAATTCAGCGACCTGGCGAGATAGAACCACGGTTCCGTCCAAGTGAGCGAACGTGGTCGCAGGCGCCGGGTCGGTAAGGTCGTCAGCAGGCACGTAGATACATTCAACCGCCGTGATGGACCCGTTCTTCGTCGAGCAAATCCGTTCCTGGAGTTCGCCCATGTCCGTGCCCAGTGTCGGCTGATAACCCACCGCAGAAGGCATACGGCCGAGAAGAGCGGAAACTTCCGAGCCCGCCTGGGTGAAACGGAAGATGTTATCGACAAAGAGCATAACGTCCATATTCATCTCATCACGGAAGTACTCCGCGACGGTCAGGGCCGTAAGGGCAACGCGGGCTCTGGCTCCGGGCGGTTCATTCATCTGCCCGTAAATAAGTGCCGCACGGTCGATAACCCTTTCACCTTCACGCTTGGTCTGACCGGGCAGGACGCCGCCCATTTCCAGGTACAGGTCGTTGCCTTCTCTGGAACGCTCGCCCACGCCGGCAAACACAGACGTTCCACCAAACTGCTTTGCGATATTGTTAATGATCTCCATCATGATGACTGTCTTGCCAACACCGGCGCCGCCGAAGAAGCCGATCTTGCCACCTCTCATGAACGGGGCGATAAGATCGACGACTTTGATGCCAGTCTCCTGAATGGAAATCTGAGTAACTTGCTCGTCAAACGAGGGAGCCGACCTGTGAATGGGCCTGGACTCCTCTGTCACGACAGGGCCTCCCTCATCAACCGGACGACCCACCACGTTCATAATTCGGCCGAGGACCCCTTTTCCCACGGGAACTTTGATAGAGGCTCCCGTGTCTTTCACAATCATGCCCCGGACCAGGCCGTCGGTAGTGTCCATGGCGATTGTCCGCACGTTGTTGTCACCGAGGTGCTGAGCCACTTCCACGACCAGGTTATCAGGCTCATCGCTGATGGACGGGTTTGATATGAGAAGGCCGTTGTAAATCTCCGGAAGTTTGTTTTCCGGGAATTCCACGTCGACGACCGGGCCGATTACCTGAACGATTTTTCCCTCATTCATCTTGGGATATCCTCCTGAAACCGTCTTAGGTTCTTGATTCCTTATTCGATACCAGACTCACCGTCAACCTTTCAGAGCCTCGGCCCCGCCGACTATTTCCATAAGCTCCGTAGTGATGGACTCCTGTCGTAGGCGGTTCAGCTTCAAGGTCAGTTTGTGAATCATTTCTTCTGCATTTGTTGTCGCCGCTTCCATGGCAGTCATTCGAGCACCGTGCTCGCTGGCCACGGAATCTAGAAGGCCGGTGTAGATCTGCACCTGCACGTAACGAGGGAGGATCGCCGTGAGCAGCTCATCCTCAGAGGGTTCGTAAAGGTATTCTCTGCGGCGCTTCAATTCCTCGCCTTCGGCACTCACCGGTAGCAGTTTCCTCAAAGTGAGGACCTGCGTGACGGCGGTGCGAAAACTATTGTAGAGAAGATATACTTCGTCGTACTCGCCCGAAATAAACTTCTCAGTGGCTGAAGAGACAACCTGCCCGGCAAGTTCGTAGCTGACGCTACCCATCACATTGACATACTTGTCGATTATTTCCACATTGCGTCTCCGGAAATAATCATTGCCCTTGCGGCCAACATTGATCATTCCGACTTGCAATCCCTTGCCGATCATTTCTTTGAAGAATACCTCCGCTCGGCGATTCAAGCTTGTATTGAACGCTCCGCAAAGGCCCCTATCCGCTGTTATCTGAACCAGGAGAATCTTCTTGGGCTCCCTGACCTGCAACAACGGATGCACGCTGGGATTCACGCGGGCGGCCAGTGACGAGAGAACTTCACGCATCTTGTCCGCAAATGGGCGTGCGGACTTGATAGCCTCTTCAGCACGCCTCAACCTCGCAGCCGACACCATTTTCATGGCATTGGTTATCTTTTGCGTATTCTTGACACTGGCTATGCGTTTACGAATATCTAGGAGGTTTGCCATTTCGACCTCTGTATTTCAAGGCTGATTCCTGCTAACGCTCAGCCGCTATTTCTAGTTGATCAGATGAGCGCAACCTGGGGCGGAGTAAAGATACCCTTGAAATCATCAAGGATCTTCTTCATTTTGCTTTCCAGATCAGCCGAGATGACCTTCTTCTCCTTGATTTCCTTGAGGACATCAGGATGGCTCGTCTCCAGGTGGTTCAAGTATTGTCGCTCGTAATCGTAAAGCACCCTCAGGTCGTACTGATCCACATAGCCGTGTGTAGCGGCAAAGATTATGGCCACTTGCTTTTCAACGGGCATTGGTTCGTACTGCGGCTGCTTCAAAATTTCCACGAGCCTGGTTCCCCTGGCAAGCTGAGCCTGGGTGACTTTGTCGAGGTCTGACCCAAATTGGGCGAAGGCCTCTAGTTCACGGAACTGAGCAAGGTCCAGACGAAGCGAACCTGCCACCTGTTTCATGGCTTTCATCTGTGCGTTGCCGCCGACCCGGGAAACACTCAGACCGACGTTAACAGCTGGGCGCACGCCTGAGTAGAAAAGGTCGGTGGAAAGAAAGATCTGCCCGTCGGTGATGGAAATAACGTTTGTAGGAATGTACGCCGAAACGTCGCCAGCCTGTGTCTCGATGACGGGCAATGCCGTGAGGCTGCCCCCACCAAGGGTCTCTCCCAGCTTTGCAGCCCTTTCGAGCAACCGGGAATGCAGGTAGAAGACGTCGCCAGGGAAGGCTTCACGGCCGGGCGGTCTGCGGAGGAGAAGAGAAAGCTGACGATATGCCTGCGCCTGTTTGGTCAAATCATCATAAATAATGAGCGCATGCTGGCCGTTGTCGCGGTAATATTCACCCATGGTGCAACCGGAATACGGTGCGATATACTGCATGGGCGCCGGGTCGCTGGCAGTCGCGGAGACAACAATGGTATATTCCATTGCGCCGAAACGCTCCAGTGTGGACACGACCTGGGCAACCGTGGACCTCTTCTGACCGACAGCAACATAGATACACTTAACGTCGCCGTCTTTCTGGTTGATGAATGTGTCCAGAGCTATGGCGGTTTTCCCGGTCTGGCGGTCGCCAATGATGAGTTCCCGCTGCCCTCGACCGATCGGAATCATAGAGTCAATTGCCTTGATTCCGGTCTGGAGTGGCTCTTTCACGGGCTGCCTCTTGATGATGCCGGGAGCCACGATTTCGACCATACGGAATTCTTTGGTGTCGATCGGACCCTTGCCGTCGATGGGCTGTCCGATGGAGTCCACAACACGTCCGCACATTGCGGGGCCCACGGGAACCTGCACGATGCGGCCGGTTCTTTTTACCGTATCACCTTCTTTGATGTGAACGTCTTCACCTAGAATTGCCGCTCCCACGTTGTCGGCTTCGAGGTTGAGCACCATTCCCATTATGGAGTGTGGGAACTCAAGGAGCTCGCCGGCCATCGCGTTTTCCAGTCCGTGGAGCCTCGCGATTCCGTCCCCGACGCTGATAACGGTCCCTGTCTCGCTGACTTCGACTTTTTTGTCGTAGTCCTGAATTTGCTGCTTGATAATTTCGCTGATTTCTTCGGCTCTAATCTGCATTGTCCCTATCCCTTCAGGCTTTCCTTGAGCTGGTTGAGCTGGGTACGAATGGTCCCGTCAAAAACCATGTCTCCGACTCTGGCAACAAGCCCCCCGACAAGGTAGGGGTCCACTTTTGTGGTTACCAGAACCTGCTTTCCGGTTATCGTGGAAAGGGCCTCGGTGACTCGGTCCAGTTCTTCCTCAGTTATGGTCTCTGCGCTCGTGACTTCTCCTCGGGTGATCCCCCGAATTTTGTCGACCTCTTCCCTGTACGCTTCTTCTATAGCTCCGAGCTGATCGATTCGTTTACGGTCGATCAGCACGTTTACGAAATTGATTACCATGCGGTCGGTTCCAGTCTGCTCAAGGATCTGGCCTGTTATCTTCTTCTTGTCATCCTTCGTGAATACGGGATTGACCAGAAGCTCACGAAAGTCTTTCGAGACTTCCACCATTTGGACCAGGTTGGCCAAGTCTTGGCCGTATTTCTCGAGGGCGTTCTGTTCCGTGCCGATTGCGACCAATGCTTTCGCGTAACGTTTCGCTAAAGTGGTGTTGATCACTTCATACCCCCAACTTTAACCAAGTATTCCTCGACCAGATACTTTCGGTCGACATCATTGATATTTTCTCGAATGAGCGATTCATCCAGTTCGA
>JACRDE010000022.1 GCA_016212935.1 Desulfomonile tiedjei
CCGAATCGTGTCTGGGAGGACGCCCTCGGGGGCGATTACCTCCTATGAGGGGAGAAAAGGGAAGCTATTCGCTTCCGGGTTCGATTTGCCTCAGTCCAGCAACGTGTCATTCGGAGAATGTTGGAATTCCAAGTAGTAAGCTCAGCACAGCGAGATACCCCCTCGTTGTCAATCAGGTCTATACGCGTGCGTCCTCTGGCAACCCTGAGCTGACTCTGATGAAGAGTTTGACCTTTGAAGCCGCTTTGAACTAATGTAGTCCGTAAGCCCGGATTGTTGGGCGGGGGCTCAACACAGAGTATGAGGTAGGTTGAAAAAAATGAATGGCGCATGATAAAACCGATGCTTGGAAAAAGTTAAAAGAGCAGAAGTGGACTTGGACCGGCATGATTACATAAACCCAAAGTCAGGCCATAACCGCAAAATAGTCTCCGTAAACCAATTACTGCTGCCATCTTTCTGGAGGAAGACAACCATTGGACCTATATGAATACACTAAGGAATTCAAATGAGTCGGATGTTCCTTGCGCCCAGTCGTTACGTTCAAGGGGCCGGAGCGATCGCCGAACTGGGGATACACGCCGCTAGGATGGGTACCAAGGCTCTGTTCACAGGAGGAAAGACAGCGCTCAATGTGTGCGGTTCCGCCGCTGAGGCCAGTCTTAAAGACCACAAGGTAGGTTGCCACACGGAGGTCTTCAAAGGCGAGTGCTCATACAAAGAGATCCGGCGGTTGATGGGCATCGCTAAGGCCAACCGAACTGATCTTGTAATTGCCGCCGGTGGTGGGAAAGTAATTGATACAGGCAAGGCGGTGGGACATGAAATGAAGATCCCAGTGCTAGCTGTCCCCACTATTGCAGCGACCGATGCCCCATGTTCGGCTTTGTCGGTAATTTATTCGGAACACGCTGTCTTTGAGCGCTATCTCATTTTGCCGAAAAATCCGGACTGCGTCTTAGTGGATACGACTCTGGTGGCCAATGCTCCCGTAGAGTTGCTGGTATCCGGGATGGGAGATGCTTTGGCCACGTATTGGGAAGCGGATACGTGCGCCAAGAGCCACAAGCCAAATGCTCTTACCGGGGCATGCCCGCCCACTCTATCTTCCCTAGCATTGGCTCGACTCTGCTATGACACGTTGTTGGAATACGGGCTCCAGGCCAAGCTTGCTGTAGAAAAGAAATCCGTAACTCCAGCTGTAGAAGCGGTGGTCGAAGCCAACATCTTGCTCAGCGGATTGGGATTTGAGAGCGGCGGCTTGGCTGGAGCTCACGCCGTCCACAACGGTTTGACAGTTCTGGAAGCGTCGCACGCCAAGTTTCATGGACAAAAGGTGGCTTTCGGAGTCATTACACAGATGGTCCTGGAGGGCCGAATGTCCAAAGACGTGGACAAAGTTCTAGATTTTTATCTGAGCGTGGGATTACCGGTTTGTTTGGAGGATTTGAGCATTTACAATCCGAACAGTGATGATATAAGAAAAGTCGCCGAAGCAGCCACGGTAGCGGGTGAGACTATTCATTCCACGTGGTTCCCAGTCACCGTTGAGATGGTTGAGTCGGCCATCTGGGCCGCAGACGCTCTGGGCAGAGAGCGTAAGAGCAGACTAGGTAGCTCCTGGGCGGCTGACAAGTAGATCTAGTATCCGCAACTGCGTGAAAGGTGGACATCAGGAATTATGGAAACACGAATACACTACTCAGGAGATGGAACGAAGAGATCTTATGAGGTAGATCTCTTTCGCTCTGAAGACGCTGCTGGCGTTGCACAGCTCTTCAGATCAGTGCACGGCGAGGATTATCCCATCAAGATATTCTATGATCCCCCTGAACTTATCAGAGCCAATCAAGAAGGGGACTATTACAGCGTTGTTGCGAGATCTACAGGCGGAGAAATTGTCGGTATTCACAACCTCTTTCGCTCAGCCCCAAGTCGAGCCGTATATGAATGGGGAGTCGGCTTGGTTTTGAAAGAATGGCGAAGTATTGGTGTCTCTGCAGCTATTGAGCGCTTCATGATTGAGAGTGTAGTCCCAGAATTAGGTATGCACACGGTCTTCGGTGAACCAGTAACAATACATTTACAGATGCAGAAGCACTCGGAACAACATGGTTTTCAGCCTACCGCCTTGGAAGTGGGTCTTATGCCTGGAGAGGCTTATTTCGGGGAGGGTGTGGTTTCATCACGAGTGAGCACGCTGTTGAGTTTTCGTATCTACCGAAACATTCCCCAGAAGATATTTGTTCCGATTACGTACAATGAGGCTATACGATTCATGTACGGAGATTTCACATCGGGTCGGACCTTTCTTGACTCCACTGAACCCATTCCCACCACCGCCGCTTCCGAAGCCAAGATGGATGTTTTCGATTTCGCAAAGGTGGCCCGCATATCTTTTCATGAAACGGGCTCAGACTTTGCTGAACGCCTATCGGACTTGGAATCCAAAGCAGTAGTAAAAGGATCCATTGTCATTCAGGTATGGCTGAAACTCACTTCACCCTGGATTGGCAGTGTAGTCAGCTGGCTGCAGACGAGTGGATTTTTTATAGGAGGGGTTCTTCCTCAGTGGTTTGATGATGATGGTCTTTTGATGCAAAAGATCTTGTTTACACCCGATTTTGAATCCATACAGCTTTATTCAGATCGTGCTCTTCGGATGCGAGACATCGTGAAATCCGATTGGCAGAGGTTACCCGGTTAC
>JACRDE010000061.1 GCA_016212935.1 Desulfomonile tiedjei
GGGGACCCTCTTTAGTAAAGAGTTTCCCCCCAAACCCCCGTCCAGAAACTTCTATCATTTGCCGGAACCCCAAATTTCCTTTCAGGAAATGGGGGTTCCGGCGAGTGCTAAAAGTTCTTGAGGTGGGGTTCGGGGAGGAACTTCTTGTAAGAAGTTCCTCCCCGATTTTACATATTTGAAAGCGAAATGGTATCACAGGGCCCAGCATTTCATTTACCCGTCAGGTCATTGAATCACACACAATTACTGATTCTAAAAAGAGGCGTTATTTCAGATTCTTTATGTCCACGCCCATTTTCCCGCAAATATTCTCTATTCCAACCATAGCCTCATTCGCTTCGTTCTGGGAAACTTGACCGAGCTTGGGCAGTTGCTCCCACACGTTTCGCCACGATTTCAGCAAAAGCTTGTAGGCCTGGAGCGCCTCGGAGTTGCTGGCAGAGGACGAGAGATCGCACAGGTTCACCATTTCTTCCTGAGCTTCCATCATGGCCTGTCTGAGACGTTTGTTCTCACTCATGACACTGCACCCCTTTCACACAAAGGCGATCAGTAAGAAAAATCTATTAATCTCTGGGGAATGTGGCAAGTGTCGAGACCGGGATTCAGACCACGAAACCTCGCTCGATCATCGAATTATCGCCGAGAGCAAGTCTGTACGATTGCCGGTGAAGACCCGTGTCCTCTCCTGACCGTCGGCTTGTAGCAATTCTCAAAAGTTTTGTGCCCTTAACCGATACGGATCGGAGCTTGACTCAGAGTGGTGGGACAGGCTTCCAGCCTGTCTATTAAGAATGACGGGCAAGATGCCCGTCGCCACCAAATCTTTTCTTTTTCGCGATTATTTTTGAGACCCCCTATAAGCTGAATGACTGAGCTTTGGCCGGTGCCACTGCTGGCTCGTTCAGCATCACCTGCTCGGGCACCGTAGCCTCGACAGCGATGGATCAGGAATAGAAAAAGGCGTACCCCTCGTAATTACTATGAAATATCGTGCATTCTCAATCAAGAGCTGTAAGGCCTTGCTTATTCATCATTTTGCGGATGGAAGGAACTACGGTTCTCGCCATTTTTTGAGATATTCAAAAGCGGTCAATGCCGCTTCCATCGCCGCGCTTTCGTACGTGTAAAGCTCTACTGTTACGAATCCCGAATACTCGATCGACTCTATGGTATTCAGCACATCGGGTATGTTGACCGCTCCCTCCCCGAGCATGAGATGATGGTGTTTCCTGGTTGCGGCAATATCTTCCAAATGAAAGTGATGGGCGACGTCTTTCATGCTTCGGACAAGATTCGAGGGATCCTCATGCACGCAAAAGAAGTGACCCACATCGAAATTCAGTCCGAACACGTCCGGGTCGAGATCCTTGAACAGCTCAAGAAACTGGGCGCTGTTTTCTATCAGGAGGTCCGGCTCGGGCTCAATAAGGATCCTAACCCCGCTCGCCTTTCCTTTCTCCTCCACTGCATAAAGACCCTCCTTAAAAAGGCGAAGTCCGTCTTCCCGCGATATGCCCTCAAGCGGTCCGCCTGGCTCAGTGGAAATGTTGGCTGCGCCCAGCTTTTCCGCTAGTTCTATGCATCTTATCGTGTAATCCACGCGTTTTGCCCTCAAAGAAGGTTCCTTTTCGATCCAGGAAGGGTGGTAAGTGTCTCCGTCGGCATGATGCATGAACGCGTTTATGTTGGAGATTGCGAGATTGTTGTCCTGCAGAGCGGCCCGAATATCCCGTATGGTTGAATCTGTCAAATGAAGCGGATAGGCGTGAGGAACGTCCGCCATGATTTCAATCCCTTCGTAGCCTGTGGACGAGATTATTCTGATTGCCTCGAAGAGATCGAATCGCAAGAATGCGTTGGAACTGAAAGCGAACTTCATGGCATTCCTTTCTGCATGTCGCCCTTTCTAGACTTGCTTTTCAGCCGTAATTTTGCGCTATGCTGGTCCAATTGGCTGCATCTCTTTCATTCGTGCGTGGGCCAGACGTGCTGCAAATACGACAAAGCCTGCCTTGCAGCAGAGTCAGGCTCGTGTGGATAGGTGTAAAGCTCCACTGTAGCGAACCCCTCATAGCCATTTTGCGTCAAGCTTCTAAAGAGCTTGTGAAAATCCATATCCCCGGTCCCAGGAATGAGATGGTAATGCTTTCCGCCTCGAATATCTTCCAAGTGTACATGAAAAATCCTGGATGACAGTTCGCTGATTACGGTTTCCGGATCTTCTCCCAGGACGTGGCTGTGCCCCAGATCAAGATTCGCACCGAGATAAGACGATCCCATCTTTTCCATGAAAGCTGCCAGCTCTTCGTAGCGTTCGATGAGGATTCCCGGTTCATACTCAATTCCTATCCGTACGGACTTATTCTCAGCATAATTCAGCAGCTCCGCCATAGATTCGATCAGTAATTCCATGGACTTGCATGGATCCACTCCTGGAACGGGTCGCCCGGAAGTCACGCTTATGCATGGTGACCCCAGCACTCTAGCCATATCAATACACTTTTTCGAGTATGCGATTCTCCATCGCCTGAGCTCACGATCCGGATTGGCGAGCGACGGCTCAAAGAGAGGCTCCCAGAATTCTCTGCCGTAGAACCCCATGGCCGTGTTGGCGTTTACATTGGCCACCTTGAGTCCGGTCTTGTCGAGAATTTGCAGCAACTTCTCCAAATGATGATCTGTCACGGAATCCGCATACAGGTGGGGAGCATCTGCCAGAAGTTCCACGCCCTGATAGCCGATCTGGCCGATTCGTTCAACAGCCTCGAAAATCTCGAATCGTACAAAAGCATTGGTGCTGAACGAAAGTCTCATCTTAGTTCCGATCGAAGGACGGCACTTTCGGCTCGGGTCCCATAGTCCTGAAGCATTCGGAACTGTTCGTATAAACGATGCTCATTTCCGGCCAGGGGATCCTTGAAATAACTCGCGAGGTGTGGCATCAGACCGGCTTCGCCCCGCCTTTTGGCGAACTCTGCCAATCGCGCGAGATCAAGGATCAGAGGAGCAGCCAGGAACGAGTCGTATCCCTGCCACACGAACTGCAAGGACATCTTCGCGCCCAGAAAGCCCCTGAAGTGGATGAAATCCCACGCGGTCTTCTGATCGCACAACGATGGCACGTAGTTTATGTGCACCTCGGAATGAGGCGAGTAGCCCAGTATCTTCGAAAGCACTCCGTCTTTGCTCAGAATCTTTGACTCTTTATTCTCCGGGTGAGCCAACACGCGGCCGTCCATATTGCCCAGAATGTTAAAACCTTCCCAGCTCAATACTTCCAAATTCCTACACATGAACATAGGTGCCAAAGCAGATTTGACCAGGGTTTCACCAGTCTTGCCGTCGTTTCCCATGACTGGAACCCTTCTTGCCTCTGCGAGCCTCACCATTGCCGGAAACAAAGCCCCGGAAGACGGCGTAAAATTGATATAGGGATAACCGGCCTGAATGGCTGCGTAGGCATAGATCGTGCTCGCTCGAACTGCTTCATTTTCGTTTCGGTCGAGGCAGTCTTCAAAGGCGGGCAGGTCCTCATGGCATTCTTGAAATTCCAGGGGCGGTTCCGTTGAGGCCAGATTGACCACTACAACTTCCTGAACCTGTTTTGCAGCTTTGAAATCATTCAGGAGACCGATAACCCGGGCGATCTCCTCGCGCAAGGGCCTGTTGCGCGGGTCCGCTTCTCCCGCGAGTCTGCCTATGGCCTCGCCGCAGTTCCTGGACGTGCCGGGGCTGATATCCCGATCGATGAGAGCAAGATCCGCTTCAATTTGGTTCAGAATAGCCGGGTCGATGCAGCCCGTTTCGCGGGCAATCTGACGAGCGGCATCCCGTAAGGATTCGCGGCGAACATCGCAGCCTCCGAACTCCATGATTTCCACAGGTGCAAGGCCAAGCCTGGAGAACGGTTCGGTAGCGGTGACCATGCCAGTAGGGCCGATCAGATTCTTTCGCAGGGCCAAAGCACCGAGCATAACCGTGGTGGATATAGAACCAAGAGCGCCGATCAACCAAACGCCTATCTTCCGATCGTTCATCATTACCCCCGATAGACTTTGCCGTACATTATCCTAGGACAAACCGCTACAGCATGGCAACATGTCTGAGCAAAGAAAGGAGGCAATCAACCGCATCTTCCGACAAGTCCCATGGAAGGCACAGCATTTATGTTTCGTGCTTCCGGGGACTACAGTCTTCAGCATCAGCATCTTTGGGCTCGTTGCCTCCTTTGGCTTCACCCCACCCGGTCACGGCCTGGGTTCCCAGAGTTGAGGAAGATTGTACTGATAAGTCTGTAAAGCCTCGGCCCTCTCAGAGGGTGTCGGCGCGTTCACAACCGCTTCCCACCTTTTTTGGTTCGCCAATTGTTGTTTCCAAATGTGCATAAGATAATCCCGGCTCTCGTCTCGCGCAAAAGCGAGGGGAGCCGAGGCCATTATTGCCAACGATATCATAATTGTAATTAGTTTCTTCATCCTGTCTTCTCTCGAATCAACGGTCAATTCCGTTAGCAATTCGCTGCGCTCCGCTGTCTGGTTCGCACCCGTAACAGTGCGATCATAATCAAGAATCTATACAAAAGACGAGCTACTCATGAACACAGCACCTGCCAACAATCTTTGTCGAATTCAATCCTAATCAAGAAATTGGACAGTCGCTCGCTGGGGTCAAGCTCGTGTGAGCTAACGCAAGTCGGCCCTTATGCGGAGTTGGGTCTTGTTCTAATGCAGGCGGCTTAACCATGATTGGCAAAATCCATTGAGAATTTTGTTTAATCAGGGGAACAAGAGTGTTTATCTTGGGTCATATAGGAGAATCTTGAGGGCGGTAGAGCATCAGTAAATCATCTGATCGTCCGATGTGGTGATTCAATGAGACATGAAGTGAATGCTCACCATAGTTATACTTATTGTTAGAACTCTCTTTCCAAATGATAAGGAGAATCGTAAATGCAGCTTATATCGAAAAAATGGGCCCTTGTGGCATGCCTATACTCGGCTCTAATTTTGCCAGCCTTCAACGTGGCTGCGATGGCTGAAGACGGTAAATTAACACACTTCCAACTGTCAAACGGCCTGGATCTTTTCGTCAAGGAAGATCATTCCCGCAAGGTAGCAGCGATCCAGATTTGGGTCATGGTGGGCAGCGCAAATGAAAACGACTCTGAACGCGGTATCAGCCATTTGATCGAGCACATGGCCTTCAAAGGAACAAAGACGCGAGGCGTGGGAAGAATCTCAGAGGAAATCGAGGAAATCGGCGGAGAAATCAATGCGTACACCAGCTTGGATGAAACGGTTTTCCACATTGTCGTGCCCGCGACAGAAGCTTCCCGCGGCCTGGATATACTTACTGATGCTGTGTTCCGGCCGTCCATTGATCCACAAGAACTTGAGAGAGAAAAGAAGGTGGTCGTTGAAGAGATTCTAGAGGGCGAAGACCGCCCCGAAGACGTCGCGTCCAGATTGCTCTTCAAGACCGCTTACACCAGAAGTCCCTATCAATACCCCATTATAGGGTTCAAGGATGTCGTCGAGAAAATTACGCGGGAAAACATCCTTGATTTCTACAAGAAGTGGTACGTTCCGGAGAACATGTTCCTGATAATTGTAGGAGATGTCGACCCCCTAGCGGTCAGCAAAGATTTGGAAAGCCTCACGGCGAATGTGAAACAGACGGGGTTCTTCAGGGTACCTTTGCCGCAGGAACCCCCGCAGAAAAACATCAGAAGCGCAGCCTTGAGAGATGCCAACGCGCGGGAAACTCGGCTCGACATAGCTTTTCATATCCAGTCCATGAAGGGCAATGATGTCAATGCGTTGGATCTAATCGCAGACATTCTTGCGGCGCGTGATGATTCAAGGCTTGTCAGACTGCTCAAGAAGGAAAAGGGAATTGTAAACTCGATTAGCGTGTACTCGCTGACTCCCAAGGAACCGGGATTAATGCAGATCTCGGCCACTCTTGACGCAAAGAACCTGGACGCTGCCACTAGGTCGATAATGGAAGAATTGGCCCGCCTCAGGCAAACGCCCCCTAGTGAAGACGAATTGCAGAACGCCAAGATCCATGTCGAGTCGCAGCACGTGTACGCCCGTGAAACCGTTCAGGGTGCAGCCAGAAATATGGGCAGTTTTCAAAACCAACTTGCCGATGCTGATTATGAAGAAAAGTATCTGGTCCTGAATTCGGCCGTGACACCCCAACAGATATCAGACGCAGCCGAAAAATACCTAGCGCCTCCCAACTTGACGATCACCGTGCTGTTGCCAGATGGAGTCGCTGAAGATTTCCAAATTGAACGCCTGGAGAAAATCGCAAGCACCATCGAGCCAGAAATCAAGACCGGTTCTCAGAATACAGCAGCTTCGCCAACAGTGATATACGAGCTCGAAAACGGCATGAAGGTAATCCTGGTGCCCGACAATTCCAACCCTGTAATTTCATTCCGAATTGCAAGTCTCGGCGGGAAGCGGTTTGAAACTGAAGACACCCAAGGGATTATGAATTTTGTTTCACGCATGCTGACCAAGGGCGCCGGGAACATGACCGAGTTTGACTTAGCCCGCAAAGTCGACGAGATAGGCGGTTCTATAGAAGGATTTTCAGGATTCGATTCGTTCGGCCTTTCAGGGAGCTTTTTTAGTCGTTACTGGGGAGAAGCACTCGAACTGCTTTCACAAGTGTATACCGACCCCTCCTTCCCCCAGGACAAGATAGACAGAGA
>JACRDE010000066.1 GCA_016212935.1 Desulfomonile tiedjei
CCAGGCGACCACTTGACGTCCTCAGTACCAGCCCATTCATAGAGGATTTGAGCCATCAGTTGTTTACGAAGGGATTCATCAGTAGCGTTGGCAAATTGCTCTACAAGAGATTTCAATTCACCGGTGGTGTCTCTCACCATAGCCTGATGGAGATCGTACACATTGCCGTACCCCTGCAAGTTGGGAAGAGCAGCTATATCTTCCGGAACATCCAGCCATTCCTCAGGAATGGTATACATTGGCTCACGATCGAGGCTGTATTCAGCAATCTGGCTGGTGGTGCCGTCTGTCCTCTCAAAGCTGCAGACCCTGTTTTCCGTGTTGCCATTCGCATCAGTGACATTCGTTATGGTCGAATCAAGATTAATGGACCTGATACCAAGCTCATCAAGAGCGTGCAGCTCACTCGGTAATGAGTACCCATCTCCATCTTCGTCCTGCCATACCCTCAACTGTGAGAACGCTGCATCGTTTGCATCAATCCTTCCGTCAGCATTGCTATCCAGATCTTCCAATGCCGCAAAACCGTTCGTGGCCCGAGCCCCCGTGGACAAGTAGGTCTGGTCACCAAACAATTCTGTACCATTGTTTATGATGCCATCGCCATTCCTGTCCATTGCCAGAAGGCCGTCATCAGGATCGACCCAACCGGTCTGCTCTGCAAATCCGTCATTGCCCAGATCAAAGAATGTACCCGATCTCGTACTAGTCATCTCAATGCCGTCGCCGTCGAGGTCGAGTACTAAAGGGTCACGGCGGGGAAACAGAATTCCGCCTTGTCCGTCGTGGAATAAGTCGCGCGCTACTTCCGCCTGGCCAAGCCAATACATCCCCTCACACGGCTCTTGCACGGGAAAGCCCTTCATCGCCTCCTTCTTGAAATAGCCAGCCGCCTCCAAAATATATTCTTCCGAATACCCCACTCCCACTACGACTCCCACTCCAAGGCCCACTACCACCCAAACGGGTGTAGCTGCAGTTATGACAGCTCCCCCAGCAACAGCCGCCACCAAAGCCTCTAGAGCCGTGATTATTGCGGCTTCTTCGAGTGCGGTGAGTCCGCTGTGTTGCTGTCTCAGCAATGCGGCGACAGCTTCGACCCCTCCTTGGTGGAGCAATTCCCAGCTGAACTTCAAAGGCACCGCGAATTTCTTGGGGACTCCACTATGATGGAGTGCACGTTCACCGTACTCAGCGAGCCCGACAATTCCAGATTTGATAGGGACCTTAATCAGTAACTCTGTTTCTGACATACGACCTCCTTGGGCAGTGTGGCCTCTGTGAATCGTGTCGGACCACTGAAGGGGCCAGCCGCCATGTAAGCCATGATCGCATCGATTTGATTGGCGATGCCCGGATCCACATACCGAGCATTATAGAAAATGGGTATTTGCATCAAACGCCGTTTTCCATCCTGTCCGATCTCTTTAATCGTATATCCCTTGGGAAGCCATCGAAATTGTTCCGCAGCCCCACGAACCTCTGCCCTGTTATAAGGAATTGCTCTCCGACCCAGCAAATGCCAGACTTTCTCCACGCGGTCAGGATAGAAGACAATTTCCTTGCCCAGCAGTATGTCAAGCCACACTGGAGGCAACAAAAACATCCCAATGATGGCGCAAGCAGTTCTGAAATACTGTCCTCGCAGCGGAAAGGCATAGAGGCCACCGTAAAACGCTGCAAAGACTAGATATGCTACAAATATCGCAGCAAACCATCGCCAGCCACTGGTACACGGAGCGATCAGGACGGGTTCATCATCTTGTGAGGTCACAGGTTCGTTGTCAGTGATCAAGTTGCCTCCATCGTGAAATCCGAATTTCGCCACACACCCGTCTCGAGGCCGCACGCAAATGGGGAGTCACCGTCTGACTTCTCAGGCCCAGCCCGAAATCAGGTGCATGGATTTGACACAAAATAGACCCGGCATCCCGCGGTAGAAACGGAACCCAATCCGCCATAACTTCTTAAATTTATTACTTTCATCTTTGATTCTTGCCAGATGCCAGAGGCTCAAACTGCCAAAGCGCAAGCGGAGCAGACGCGATCACCGCCACCGCGCCCCCGTTGGACTCTCAGGAACGCGATCAAGCCACCTGCAGCAAGGAATAGCTTCAGCACAGAGGAAAAACAGAGGAGCCTCTCATTGACACCTCCAAGAGCCAACATTTTTAACCAATAGGCTGTTGCCGGCCCAATCCAACCTATGTCAGAGTACCCACAACGCTGACATCTGATCAAGCAGAAAAAAAATACTTACTGAAACTGAATGATCTCTTCATTTTATTGGGTTCAGACATATCGTCTCACTCTCCGGACCCTCTTGCAGCCCCCTTCGACCAGGTTCCTGGGGGCGCCTATCGGAAGTAAGTTATCGAAATCACCCAATCGCTATCATAATCAATACCTATGATACGGAACAAAAACCGCCAGTCAAGAGAAAGATCAGGAACCGTAACAAGCACCAGGAGCCAAGGAATTACAGGAAAATGGTCTGGGAATGCGCCATTCTCGTGTAAATTTCATGCAGATTTCTGGACTGCTCTTAAAAGACTC
>JACRDE010000070.1 GCA_016212935.1 Desulfomonile tiedjei
CCACGTGAATTCACGTCTGCTCCACATCTCTTTTCCGTTTACTTGAGACTTTTCCTCGCAATAGGCGCGGATTGGACCTTCGCGTCCAATCTCTGCGACATTTCCAATTGGGCCTATTATATGGGCGACGACGAAACCAACCTCTGGCTGATCCGAAGGACCGTGGACACTGCCCGCAAGCTGGGCGTGAAAGCGGTGGTATCCACGGAATGCGGCCACGGTTACAAGGTGCTGCGGAACGATGCTGAAAAAGTGATTGGGGAGCCGCTTGGTTTTGAAGTGACTTCGGTCGTGGAACTGGCGCACAAACACTTCAAGGATGGAAGCCTGAAACTGAAAAAAGGCGCTATTGATGAAACGGTGACCTATCACGATCCGTGCAACTGGGGCCGCAAGCTCGACATTTATGAGCCTCCTCGGGAGCTGCTCAGACACATAGCGAAAGATTACA
Source organism: Desulfomonile tiedjei (assembly GCA_016212935.1). GTDB lineage: Bacteria > Desulfobacterota > Desulfomonilia > Desulfomonilales > Desulfomonilaceae > Desulfomonile > Desulfomonile tiedjei_A. The sequence continues at coordinate 452 of JACRDE010000070.1, forward strand.
AAGACATGGAGCCCCACGGCAAACTTGCCTTGTGTTGCGCGGGTGGCGGAAGCGTCGCGCAAAATACTGACATGGGGCAGAAGCGGCTGGCATTCGCCAAGGGCAAACGCGATCAGATAGTGGCCACAGGCGCAACAATTGTGACGTCTTCCTGCCAGATGTGCCTCGCCCAGCTCAGCGACATTCAGGCTCATTACGACCTGCCGGTCCAGGTGAAATCCGTCATGGAATTGGTCATAGAATCCCTGGAAGAGTAGGCGAATCCCAAGATTCTCCATGAGATAAGCATCCACATGATATCTGCGGGGTTCGGGCAGATGCCCGGCCCCCGCAGGCCGCATAATTTCGGTTTAGAGGGAGGGATTGCATGTACTGGTGGAATGTGTCGAAATTGGCGGAAGATTTTCGAGAGGGGCGGGTTGAGGAAAAAGAGCGGTTCAAGTACTTCCTCGCAACTTCCATCGTATGGGCCCTGGGTGCTCAGCCATTCTTCTATTACGGGCAGACGTTCAAAATTGCTCACGTAATATCTGCCGCTGTGTTTGTGACCGTCACGATCATAGGAATAACCGTGTGCTACAGAGCCAACAGAACCGGCGACAATACCGATTTCGTCGGAAGGATGATCTGCTTAAGCTGGCCGATCAGTATCAAGCTCGCAGTGCTGTTCTCGACGATTGTCGTTATCCTTTTTGGGGTCATTTTCACGGTCGTGGTGCTTGGACTGAAACTGAAACCAGGGTCATCCAAAGCAATGGACGCCGCGGGGATTCTCTTTGGCAGTCTTTTCCCGATTTGTTACTACTGGCTGATCTACAAGTACATAACCCTTGTTGCTCGCCCGAAAGCCCCTGGGGCCTCCCAATTGACGTCGCCGGTGGAGTCCCTCGAAGTGTGAACCGGTGTGGCAAGCGCTGCATGCGGAATTATGAGGGGCTTTGTGATATTGTGGGCGTGTGTCAATTTCCCGGCAATGAATTACCGGGCTACTATGTAGTGTCCCTCCGGGACGCCTAAAGGGATTCTCGAAAGTAATGTCGGTTATTCTCTAAAGGAAAGACTCGAAGATTGTCATTGCGAGCGAAGCGTGGCAATCTCGATTTCGGTTAATGGAGATTGCTTCGTCGCTCCGCTCCTCGCAATGACATGCTTAGGCAGTCGTGAGTGCAAAGACGATAAGTGGCCAATCCGACAGATTTTTTGAGAACTACCATATTTCCTGAGCCCCGGCGGGGCGATAGAAAATACCCCGGTCGCTTCAGCGCCGGGTGAACTCCCAATGGCAGGCTAGAAAGCCTGCCCCACGAAAGCTCAATAATTTCACGTTATGTCCAATCTTTCAGAAATAAAAAAGACCTTCAGGGAACAAGGGCTCGCTCCCAAGAAATGGATGGGCCAAAACCTCCTTGTGGACAAGCTCTTTCTGGGAAAGATCGTTCAGGCTGCGGCAGTACAACCCGGTGAGTCTATCGTGGAGGTGGGCGCGGGATTCGGAGTTCTGACGGAGAAGCTGCTCGAACGAGGAGCCAAAGTTTGGGCCCTTGAGGTGGATTCGGGCTTCTTCAGAGTCCTGGAAGACAAGTTTGCCGATTCTCCCAATGTGGAACTGATCCATGCGGACGCTCTGAAATTCGATTTTCGTGCCTTGTCCCAGCGGATCGGGAAACTCAGGGTGGTGGCGAACCTTCCGTATAATATTTCGAGCCGGCTCCTGTTCATGTTTCAGGAGAACCGCGACGTGTTCTCATCCCTCCACATTCTGCTGCAGAGAGAAGTCGCGGAACGATTTGTCGCCAAACCGGGAACAAAGGACTACGGGGTGCTCTCTGTGCTGCTCGGGGTGAGCGCCAAGGTGGACATAGCATTTCATATTCCCGGCAAGGCCTTTTATCCCGCGCCGGAAATCATGTCCTCACTGGTAAGAGTGCAGTTCCCTGATCCTCCCCCTGTCGCGGTCTCAGATCCCAAGCTGCTGACCACACTCGTGAAAGCTTCGTTTACCGGAAGGCGCAAGACGCTGAGAAATACGCTGCGCAACGCCGCGATCTTCGGAATTTCCCCGGAGCAGCTCATAAAAGCCGCGCAAGAGTCAGACATAGACCTCGGCCGCAGGGGCGAGACGCTTTCACCTGCGGAATTTGCTCGCTTTGCTGATGCCATTGGGGAGAAGAAAAAGGTGGCCGCGGATTAACGCGGATGAACGCGGATCAGAGAAAAAATGTGGAAAGCAGATGAATTCAGATCAACACGATCTTTTGCGTGAGGACCTTACCGGCAGAATCATAGGGATTTTCTTTGAATTGTACAATGAATTGGGCTTCGGTTTCCTGGAATCGGTGTACGAGAAAGCACTGATACTTACGATGAACGAAAAAGGTCTGCAGGTGGATCAGCAGAGACAAATTCCCGTTTGGTTCCGCGGCAAGACTGTCGGGGAATTTCGAGCGGACCTCGTGGTCGAGAACTCGGTGGTGATAGAACTCAAAGCCTGCCGAGCACTTGAGCCGTCGCACGAAGCTCAGGTGCTCAACTATTTGCGGGCCACCGAAATAGAAGTGGGGCTGTTGCTCAATTTCGGGCCTAAACCACAATTCAAGAGAATTGTCTTCGCAAATCGCAGAAAAAAATCCTTCCGCACCACATGATGGTTCCGTTCCTCGACACGCTCGCTTCCAGCCCTCTTTAGAACCTTTTTTTCTGATCCGCGTTAATCCGCGTTAATCCGCGGCCAATGATCTTCTCTTTTCTTCGTTCAGCCGCAGTTTTTCGAGTGGTATTCCTGTAGTGAATTCACGCGGAACCTGTCTCCTCGATGAATGGCTCTCAGCCCCAGAGACAGGGCGTTCGCGCCGGCAACGGTGGTGAAATACGGCACGTTGTGGTTCAAAGCCGCGAGTCGGATCTGCAACGAATCCTGCATGGATTTCTTATCTGCAGATGAGTTGATCACAAGCACAATCTCATTGCGGTGGATGAGATCTATCACGTCAATGTTGCCTGCCTCGTGAACCTTCCCCACCAGAGCGCAAGGAATTCCGGCTGCCTGCAAAGCGGTTCCTGTTCCTTCGGTGCACACAAAGGAGAATCCGCACTGCTGCAGCCGTCTGGCCAATATTACCGCGTGGGCTTTGTCGCCGTGGGCAACGCTGAGAAAAACCTTTCCCTCCGATGGAATCGGAAAATCCGTGCTGTACTGCGACTTCAAGAAGGCCGGGCCGAATTCCCGGTCAATTCCCATGACCTCACCGGTGGACTTCATTTCAGGGCCCAATATGACGTCAACTCCGGCGAATTTGATGAAGGGGAATACTGCTTCCTTGACGCTCACG
>JACRDE010000071.1 GCA_016212935.1 Desulfomonile tiedjei
CCCGACCGACGGGGCGGCGGCACCACCTTTTTCCGGCATGCCGAGCTGGAAAAACTGGGCATCCCGGTTCTGGCAGGAATCTATGGAACAAACCCCGCAGGCGGAGGGTACCACGGAATCAGCCCCACAGTCCTACTCGCCCACAAAGACTGCAACATAGCGGTCGGAGGCGGCGGAATAGTCAGCGGGATGAGTCCCAAGGGTTTTTTTGACCTGGAAGGTGCTGAACAAATCATCGAGGCCACGCGTCATTTCAAAGAAGTTCCACCGGGCAGCGTAGGCATACATCACGACAGTACGGGATTCTTCAGGGCTGTGTTCGAGACGGAAGAGGCTGTCCTCGATGCACTGAAGGATTACATGAAAGGGGCCCCCGCATACGATCCGAAATACTTCAGGGTTGCTGCTCCTGCCGAACCCAAGTTCGAACAGGATGACCTCAATCGTATCATCCCTATGAATCAGAAGATGGTGTACAACTTTGAAGACATCCTGGCCAGGATTACTGACAACAGCGAACATATGGAATTCAGGCCGGATTACGGGCCGGAAGTTTACACTGGACTGGTGAAACTCGATGGATTCCTCGCCGGAGTGATCGCAAACAAGCATGGCTTCCTCGGACAGGATTACCCGGAGTATGCCCCGTATCCGGGAATAGGCGGAAAGCTCTACAGACAGGGCCTGATCAAGCTGAATGAATTTGTCACGCTGTGCGGCAGGGATCGAGTTCCCATTGTCTGGTTCCAGGACACCTCCGGAATCGATGTGGGCGATATCGCTGAAAAGGCGGAGCTACTGGGCCTCGGTCAATCTTTGATTTATTCCATAGAGCAGACGAACGTTCCCATGCTGCTGGTGGTATTACGCAAAGGAACCGCTGCTGCCCACTACATTATGGGAGGCCCCACTGCAAACAATCATTGCGCATTCACCCTGGGGACACCGACTAGTGAAATCTACGTCATGCATGGTGAGACTGCTGCAGCTGCCTCGTTTGCCAGGCGTCTCGTCAAAGAGAAGGATGCCGGCAGGCCCCTGGATCCCGTTATCGACAAGATGAACGAACTTGCGAGACAATACTACGAGAATTCCAGGCCGATCTACTGTGCGAAGCGCGGTTTCGTGGATGAAGTGGTTCCTTTCACTGAAATGCGCAAGTATATGACTTCCTTTGTGGGCTGCGCATATCAGAACCCTGATTCAATTTGCCCTCAGCATCAAATGATGCTTCCGAGAATAATCAAGGGTTAATCAAGCCACATAGCGAATATAGGGACCGGAATTTCAACTGAGAGCCGATCCCTATATTGCACTTACGGATCTATCTTGCCTAACCGTTTAAGACTGTCTCAAAACCGTTCAGGCTTAGAGGATCGAGGCACTAAAACCAGAAACCCCGCCGAGCTGTTCGCATTCAGCCTTCGTCCTAACTCCAGCATGCTCTTCACCTTTTCTACTCCTAAGACACGGCCATAAGTGAATCATATCAAAACAAATGCTTAGTGAAGTCATATGAAAGCTGTTATTGGACCGGCAAGATGCCGGCCCTACTGACGCTTTCATCGTTTGTTGTGGCGCTCTCGGCCGTGGCAGTCCCTATGAAAACCTGTGAGACAGCAAATGTAGGATGTGGTGAGCAAAAGCGAAGCGCATCGTTCGGAAAAGAGCTCGAACGATGCGCTTTCCGTTGGTCACCGCATCCTACGGGAAAAAGAATGTCCTATTAGGGGTCTGCCCACGAAACGGAAAAAATTGTACACTAAGAGAAAAGCCCGGTTATCATACCAGCTTAGATTGAACTTAGGTAACTTCTCAATAAGTCCGGGCAAGATGATTCGTTTGGTTGTGTAGGGGTATGCGGAGGGGGGCTGTTAGTTTGTCCGTGCAGGAGTTCGGGACACTTTTTTCTTCTGGTAATTGTCGATCCTCAAAAAAATCCCTTTCAGTTCCGCATTTGTCCCTTGACTAGATTTTCAGTTTAGATTATTAATCTAATTAAATAAGTGAGGGGATATGACGGGCAAGAGAAAACCGAATAAGACGACGCCGAAACGCAAACTGGAAATCATCCGGGCCGCTTTGGAGATATTCAATGAAAAGGGCTTTACGGATACCACCATGCAGGAGGCTCGGAGCCGATCCGGTGCGTCTTACGGCAGCGTGTATCATCATTTCAAGAGCAAGGAATTGCTGGCCGCTGCTGTGTATATGGAGGGATTGAAAGATTACCAGGAGGGGATGATCGCCACGCTGGAGCAAGATCCGGGTGCCCGGGAGGGGGTGTATGGGATGGTTGGCTATCATCTGGACTGGGTAGCGTCCAACCCGGCCTGGGCCAAGCTTCTGATTAACATGCGCCACGCGGACTTTATGCGGGATACTGAGACGCTTATCGAGTTGAGCAACCAGGAATTTATCCCCGTGGTGGGGGAGTTTTTAACCCAGCACATGGAGGCTGGTAATTTACAATGCCTGCCCAGAGATGTTTGTCTTTCCCTCATTTTGGGACCTTGTCAGGAATTTACCCGGCTTTGGGTGCAGGGAATAGCGTTTACGGACATCGAGCAAGCCAGGGAGCTTATTGGAAGGGCTGTTTGGCAATCCTTAAGGCCACAACAGTAAAGGAGGGCATTATGGGTATTTTGGAAAGCATCGATAAAAGGGATTTGCGGGAATTGCTGTGCATGGGCTGGATGACTCATGACGGTATGTGGTTTTACAATGTGTTTCAGAAATGTGGCGCGAAAACAGCCAGCGACCTGAATCGGGCGGCCATACAGTCCATGAGCGAGTTCGAAATTCCACGTTTGAAAAAGGTTATGGGTGTGAATGAAGTCACGACCTACGAGCAGTTGAAAGACTTCATCGAAGGGGCATTTGAAGTGATTGGAGCGGATTTTATGCAGTTTCGCCGCCAATATCCCGGCAACAATGTGGTGCGCTGGGACGCACCCGAAGGGCAGTGTTTCGCATACAAGGGTGTTAAGCGAATCGGGGCGCTGGACGATTATGATTGCGGCATATTTTACCGGGTGGAAGCCTGGCTCAAGGCATTGGGCATAGGGTTTCGGGTGACTCCCGAAGTGCATGGCTGCCTTATGCATCAGGGCAAGCATTGTTATCGGGAATACACCCTGGACATGTAATTACCTGGCAGGAAGGGGTTGTACGCAGTTGTAGCCGAGCAATTGAGCTCCTTGCTCGATGTTAGCCTGGTGCGTGAGGGCTGTCTGTCGTGATGATTCGAAATCGGATGGGGAACTTTTCATGATCAATAGCCAGAATGGGTATGTATACATAATTTGGCCAGCTATATGTC
>JACRDE010000064.1 GCA_016212935.1 Desulfomonile tiedjei
GACGGACCTTCCGACCAACTCCTGGAGAACCAGGATGTCAAAGAATTCTATCTGGGCGTGACAGATGACCGGCACAGGAAGAGCTACGCGGAAGTGAAACACTATAAGCGCCGCAAACGTTGGTTGTCTTGATACACGGTGAAACCATGGAACTACTGAAGATCGCCAACCTCTCGCTGCATTTCGGTGGGATTGTCGCCCTGTCAAATCTGTCCATGATCGTCAATAGTGGTGAAATACACGCTGTGATCGGTCCCAACGGAGCGGGGAAGACCTCTTTGTTCAACTGCATCAGCGGTGTTTACCGTCCCAGCGAGGGTGAAATAGCATTGAAGGGCCTGAACATCTCCCATCTCAAGCCACACGAAAGAGCAAAATTGGGAATCGCCCGTACCTTCCAAAACATAGAACTTTTTAAAAACATTAGCGTTATAGACAACTTGCTCCTCGGCTGCCACAGTCACATGACAACCGGGCCGCTGGCCTGCTCCTTCTTCTACGGGAAAGCTGCCAGGCAGGAAGTGGACAACAGATTGCACGTAGAGAGAATCATTGATTTCCTGGAGATCGAGAAGGTACGCAAGAAGCCCGTGGGGACTCTGCCGTATGGCGTTCAAAAAAGGGTTGAAATTGGGAGAGCACTTGCAATGAATCCGCAACTGCTGCTTCTGGACGAACCGGTCGCCGGCATGAACGTGGAAGAGACCGAGGACATAGCTCGCTTCATATTGGATATTAAAGACGAAATGGAAGTCACCATAATCATGGTAGAACACGATATGGGCGTTGTAATGGACATTGCTGAGGCCATAACGGTGTTGGACTTTGGGTGCAAGATTGGCGAGGGGACTCCCGCGGACATTCAAGCAGATTCGAAGGTCATCGCGGCATATCTTGGACAATAGAGCCTAGATTGTGAGGCATGGTAATGGAACCGGACACCATACCCAACCTTTGAGCGAGAAACCGGAAGCTATATGCAGACAGTGTGGCGCTCAGAGAGAAGGATCTCGGCATCTGGCAGCGGACGACATGGCAGGAGTACTGGGACCACGTCTGTCACTTCGCTTTAGGCCTCACGCAAATGGGGTTACAGAGGGGACATAAGGTCTCGATCCTTGGTGATAATTGTAGAGAGTGGCTCTACGCGGACCTGGCAGCACAGTGCTCTTCAGCAGTCACTGTCGGCATATACCCGACTGACGTGTCAGGTCAGGTGAAGTACATTCTCGAAAATTCGGAATCAAGCTTTATCGTGGCCAGAGACCAAGAACAAGTAGATAAGATCCTGGAAGTCAAGGATCAGCTTCCTGCCCTCAAGAAAATCATCGTCGTGGACATGAGGGGCCTTCGCCGGTACCGGTACCCCATAATCATGAGCTTTCAAGAGGTTGAAATTATAGGACAAGAGCTCCACCAGAAGCAACCTCACCTGTTCGAGGAGATGGTGGCTGGCACAAGACCTGAAGATGCGGCCATTATAGTCTACACCTCGGGCACGACTGGCCAGCCGAAAGGAGCCACGATCAGCAATAGAAACATGGTTGCCATGGTGGGGGGGCTATCTCAGGTACTACATTTTAGCCCTAAGGATTCTTTTGTGTCAGCCCTCCCTCTTTGTCACATTGCGGAACGCATGTTTTCACTCATTTTTCCTATGTGGGCAGGCTGCACAGTAAATTTCGCGGAAAGTGTGGCAACCCTTCAGGATGATTTGGCTGAAATATCGCCCACGGCGTTTTTGAATGTTCCCCGTATCTGGGAAAAGATGCACTCCAACATCATGATAAAGATCCAGGACTCCATTTTCTTTAAGCGGTGGATCTTCAAGGCGATGCTCCCGATAGGTTTTCGTGTGGCTGACCTGAAGCTGGCCAAAAAGACCGTACCAATAGACTGGAAGATTCTGCACACCCTTGCATACCTGCTCTTGTTCAGATCTTTGAGGAATCACCTTGGGCTGCTGGATGCTCGAATCTTCGTGAGCGGCGCAGCACCCATGTCCCCTGACCTTATGAAGTTCTACCACGCGATAGGGGTGCCTGTACGTGAATGTTACGGAATGACCGAAATGAGCGGAATCTCGTTTATGCCTCGCGACGGAGAAATCAAAATTGGAGGAGTAGGCAAAGCCATACCGGGCGTGGAATTCAAGATCGCCGAGGATGGGGAAATCCTTCAACGGGGAGAATCGGTTTTTGAAGGGTACTATGGCAATCCTGAAGCCACTCGAGATGCGGTTGTTGACGGATGGCTGTGCACGGGAGATGTGGGAGAGGTCGATGACGATGGAGACCTTCGCATCACAGACCGCAAGAAAGACATAATTATTACAGCAGGCGGCAAGAATATCGCTCCATCCGAGATAGAAAACAGCCTGAAGTTCAGTCCCTATATCAAAGAAGCCATCGTAATAGGCGATCGGCGTAAGTTCCTGTCATGTCTTATCCAGATTGAATTTGAGAACGTTTCGCATTGGGCTCAAAACAATCGAATCCCATACACCAATTACAAGAGTCTCGCGACGCGTCCGGAGGTGAAGCGACTTATCCAGGGCGAAGTGGACAAAACCAACGATAACTTTGCCCGGGTCGAGAGAATCAAGAAGTTTGTCATTTTGGATAAGGAACTGGATCAGGATGACGAAGAGTTGACAGCCACGATGAAGGTCAAACGGACCAACATTGAGAAGAAATACAGGCAACTGATTGACTCGATCTACGGATCAAACTGATGTAGCTGCCTTGGGCTTGCTGCTAAAAGCAAGACCGGTCAGCCGACTGGCCTCGTCGGGTCTCTATTCAAGAGAGGAGCGTGAGAGGATTGAGTGAAAATTTACTCTACGTAGCGCAACTCACTGTCTCAGGGCTTGCTGTTGGGAGCCTCTATGCCCTTGCCGCCCTTGGCTTCGTACTGATCTACAAAGCCACGGACATCATGAACTTTGCCCATGGAGAGGCCATGATGGTGGGTGCCTTTGTCTGCTACATGCTGGTCGGATTGAATATTCCTTTCCTATGGGCTGTATTTATTTCTGCGGTGCTTACAATGGTCTTGGGTCTGGTTACTGAGCGTTTGGTCCTCAGGCCGATGATCGGTGAACCGCAATTTGCCGTGGTGATGGTCACCATAGGACTCTCAATCTTTCTGAGGAGCATTTCCGGCATTATCTTCGGACACGATAACAAGGTGTTCCCGTCTCCGTTTTCCCAGATGGCGATCAATTTCAAGGGACTGGTTTTGTCTCACACGCATCTTTGGGCGATGCTTGTCTCGGGATGCATGATGATTCTCTTCTTCTTGTTCTTCAAGTATTCTCGCTCGGGCCTTGCAATGCGAGGTGTTGCCAATGATCAGGATACTGCCATGCTCATGGGAATCAGCGTGAAGAGAATATTTGCATTGAGCTGGGGACTTTCCTTTGCCATTGGTGCCGTCGCGGGAATTTTCCTGGCGAATGTGATGGTCCTCAACATCGGGTTATCGCTCGTGGCCATAAAAGCATTCCCTGCGGTGGTCCTGGGTGGACTGGAAAGTATACCCGGCGCCATTATCGGCGGTCTGATCATCGGGGTACTGGAAACCTTGGTCGGCGGCTATTTGGATCAAACTCTGCCGGGAGTAAAAGACCTGACAGCGTTCATCGTACTCTTCTTGGTTCTTATGATCAGACCTTACGGGCTGTTCGGTAAAGAAGAAATTGAGCGTGTCTAGTCGCTGGATCGGGCACCGGTCTCTCTCAGGGAAATCTGGAATATATCATGAGAAGCAAGACATTTAGAGAATCATATCTTGAGGACATGAGAGTCTTCCAAACGTTTTGGGTGAAGTTTTGGCTCATTCTATTCCTTATAGCTCTCCTTACACTCCCTTTGTGGGCCGATCCATATATAGTCTACATGACCAACGTCTCTGGGATAGCTATAGTCTCAGCCCTGGGATTGAATATACTCACGGGTCTCACGGGTCAGATTTCATTGGGACACTCCGCTTTCGTAGCCCTGGGAGCCTATACTTCGGCGATCATGGCTAGCAAACTAAATTTGCCCTTCTGGATAACCATCCCTGGCGGAGGAGTGGTTGCGGCTACGATTGGAATTCTCCTGGGATTTCCATGCCTACGGCTGAAAGGTTTGTATCTGGCAATGGCAACGATGTCCTTTGGTGTTGTCGTGGAGTATGCCGTGACTCACTGGGAATCGCTGACCATGGGGGTGAGGGGGATTTCCGTACCGCCGCCTGTCTTTTTCGGATTTGCCCTATCCGATCCGTCTAAGCTTTTCTACCTGATCATCTTCGTTGTCTGTTTGCACGTTGCAGCTGCCAAGAACCTTGTTCGCACTCGCGTGGGACGGGCTTTTGTCGCGATTCGGGATCGGGATGTTGCTGCGGAAGTCATAGGAGTAAATCTGACCAAATATAAGGTTATGGCGTTTGCGATCAGTTCCTTCTACGGCGGTGTAGCTGGAGCGCTCTACGCGTATTCCACGGCCTACGTACATCCGGAGAATTTTACTCTGCTGCTATCCATAGAGTACA
>JACRDE010000083.1 GCA_016212935.1 Desulfomonile tiedjei
AAATCAGGTTCCCCCACTTCAAGGTGTATTATGTTGCCATCCATTTCCATTGCCCGTTCAAGGACGTCCATCACTAGAAACGGAGGTATGTTGAGAGATCTTTTCGAGATTGGACGGTGTTGCGAATCCATTGAGTGCTCTCCGTTATGGGTTTGGTTTACGTTAACGAGCTATTATATTTAAAACCTTGGCGTTGCTTCAAACTTATTCATTGATTTTCCCGCTTTTCACTGGTAAGATAGCGCAACTGTAGGAAAAACCATTGCTTTCCAGACATCACTTTTTAATTTGTAAAGCATAATGAAGGAAAAACCAAAAATAAAGATTCTAGGCCATAAGAGTAGAATTTCGGTCCTGATTTTTGCAGTGCTCGGGGCGGTGTTTTTTTCGCGGGCTGCGTTCGGCGAGACGTACGGCATCAAAGACCCCCAGGGAAATTTCCTTCCCAAAGTCTCGGTGACCGTTGGGAACAGGGAAGTGGTGATCAAGAAAGTAGACCCCAGCGACAAATTCAAGTCGTTCAGCGTTACCTTGAATCCCAAGAACAGGAATCTGGTTCGCAACGTAGGCCTGATAGACCTCGAATGGATTGATGCAAGTAATCAAGCGGGAAGAGCCGTACAGTTTGCAGGGCCCCTCTACAACCCAAATACGAGGGTCTTTCAGGATTCACTTATAAAATCCCTCGGCCTGAAGCTCGTTGACAAAACCAACCGAAACTTGTTCGGGGAAAAACCCGCTAGCGATTTGTTCACAATCCACGTTGACGATCAGATTCTTGTGTCTTCCGAAGTGGCTGCTGAAAAAGACCGCACCGTTCAACTCGGCACAGGCAGAGACGTTTCTCTGAATATTGACAAAAATTCAATAGTCTTCAATGAGAATAATTTCAAGAAAGGCGACATCCTGAACGTAGACAACCGTTCCGGCCTGGATCAGATTCTTGGGGTGGAGCTTCCCGACAAGGGGCTGCTCTATTATCAAGTCATAAGAAAACCGGAACAGACAAAGATCCCGAGGGAAAACTGGGAAAGGTTCACAGTAGCTGCGGATTCAGGAATATTCATAGTATTGATTCCTGAGCCGGACCCCAATCAGTACGCCCTGCTTGAAGGAAAAGAAATTACCATCAAGGTATTCCAGGGTAACAAGGTCCGCGAAACAAGGAAGATACCTATTAAGATCGCTGCAGATTTGCGTGCGATGAACAGGCCTGCAAGAGGCGATTCCGCTGCTCCTGAAGAGCTCGACAGGCGAACTGAAGCAGCGCCTTCCAGGACCGCGGACGTGCCGGAAGTCAGTGCAGCGGGCCCTAGACAGGCGACTGCCGTACCCTCAGAACCCTCGAGAAGAAACGAATCCAGAACCAGTATTTGGTTGTGGGTGCTGCAAATATTCAACCTTGTGCTTCTGGTGGGAGTTGCCGCATTCGGCTTTTTTTTCATGCTCCCCAAGATTCAGGTGCTGCAGGACCGCCTCGCAAAAACCGAGATGTTCATTCACGGGAGCAGAGAAGCCATTCGAGAAGAGCTCGATCAAATCAAAGAAGAAATCGTTCAGCAGAGCCAAAGAGACAATTCCGCAGAGTGATCCTCGCGTTTCCTGAACAACAAATAATTCGTACAGATTGCCAAAGTCTTCGTCGGATTCGCAGGGATGCCGTTACCAAGAGTACTACCGCAAGGGGGTGTTTCGAAATAGGCCTCTCTTGTGGTCGGACGGACATTGTCGTGCGGAATCACTATAGCTGGAGTTCCTCTCGTTATTTTTTCCTCCTTGAGGTTTGTATCAGGAATTGCACTCTACTTTATTTTCTTGTACCTTCCGCTTGAACGGGACTCGCAAACTCTTGAGCATTTTCGATCTGAAAAGCTTAGATGGCGCCTCAATTTCGATCACGAAATGCGGGACGAGAAGCCCCGGGTCTTAAATTTTCAGGAGGTTCTTTTAATGTTCGGACCGCTTCCGAAACGATACTTTCTTACGTCCGGGGCCGGGGACGCAACCACAGGGCTCAACGCATTCGATGCGGCTCTTTTGGACGCCAAAGTAGGAGACACCAATCTCATAAAATTGAGCAGCATCCTTCCCCCCGGAGCAGAACAGATTGCTCCCTTCGAATTGCCGAAGGGATCTTTGGTTCCCTTAGCTTACGGCGAATTGGTCGCGTATGAGCCCGGCGCGGTCATATCAGCGTCCGTGGCCGTGGGTATCCCCGTCGACCCAACTCTCGCAGGCCTGATAATGGAATGCTCGCGCTTCGGGGCTGCGGGGCCGTGTGAAGAAGCGTGCAGAGAAATGGTCCGTGAAGGCATGGAAGTCATTCGGGGCGTTCGCATTAAAGAAATTAAGAGTATTTCTGCTACACACGCGGTTGAACAGGTGGGAGCAGTATTCGCGGCGGTGGTGCTATGTCCTTGAACGATAATTCATGGTTCACAGAGGCTTATAACGATTTCACAGCGTTTTCGGTCCGGTATTCCCGCAAACTTTACGATGAAACAAGCGATTTCCAGAGGATCGAAATCTTTGAGACCGATGCGATGGGCAGGGTCCTCATTCTCAACGGCTGTTTCATGGTGACAGAAAAAGACACCTTCATATACCATGAAATGCTGGTGCATCCGGCAATGGCCCTCTTGGAGACACCTCGCAGGGTGGTGATAATCGGCGGTGGTGATGCCGGAGCAGTGACCGAGCTGGTGAAGTATTCAGAGCTTGAATCTATTACGCTATGCGAAATTGACCCTAGAGTGGTGAGTTCGTGCCGCGAGTACTTTCCAGCGTTGTCGTCCGGACTCGACGATCCGCGAGTTCAGGTGCTCTATGAAGATGGAGCTGCCTTCATAAGCCGGTTCCAGGAAGAATTCGATCTGGTTTTGGTGGATTCTACCGATCCTGTGGGCCCCGGTGTAGCTCTGTATGAGATGTCCTTCTATCAAAACATCAAGAAAAGCCTGAAGAAAAACGGTGCAGCCGTACTCCAGACAGAAAGCCCCCTTTTCATGGCAGATGTTTTCGAGAATTCAGTGAAGAACTTGCGGAGTGTTTTCGGAAATGCTGGAGCCACTCCATATCTTGCAGTCATACCCTCGTATCCGGGAGGAATGTGGTCGTTCACCATGTGTTCCGAGACGGTCGATCCCACTAAGGGTGCTCCAAGAAATATTTCCGGTAATTTGAGGGGCGATCTACGATACTACAATGGTGAAGTGCACAGGGCGGCCTTTGCCCTTCCTGAGTTTGTGCGCCGAATGTTGTGATTGAACTAAGCGGCGTTTCCCCGCGAGAAATTCCAGTTCGCTTTCCAGTAGCTAACAGTAATCGGAAACGGCCGGCAAGATGCCGGCCCTACCCCATTTCAAAAGACTCTTCGCCATCCTGCCGATTGTTTCCAGAGCATCTCCGTGCTTGACCGACTTCAAATTGTGGTTTACAAGGCTTGCATTCCATCGGCAAAAGGTTAGCCGTTCAGATCGTGCTTGGGAGAATCGTACAGTATGCCAAACATTCAATTCCTAGGTTCTTCGTCAACGGAAATACTGCCCGGAAAGCCCGTACTGCTCGGGTGCCCACTCGATCTGACCGCAACTTTTCGCAGTGGCTCGGATTTGGCTCCGGAAGCCATACGAATAGCTTCGGATTCCATTGAGACCTACTCGCCTCTGCTGGACATGGATCTTCTGGACGTTGAATTCATCGACGCGGGGGATGCAGACGTCTCGGGCAGCTCCGTGGGAAAGGCCCTGGACAGTATAGAAAAGACCGCAGCCGAACTGCTCCGCAAGGGGGCGAGGCTGGTGACGCTGGGTGGCGAACATACGATTACTCTTCCGCTGATAAAGGCTCTGGAGCGGATTCACCCCGATATCGTGCTACTCCATGCGGACGCACACACCGATCTGCGAGACCAGTACGAGGGAAGCTCCCTGAATCACGCGACAGTGATAAAAAGAATAACCGAAATAATAGGGCCTCGCCGGCTCATCCAGATGGGCATTCGGTCCGGAACGAGAGAAGAATTCTCCTGGATGCGTGAAAACGGGACCCTTATGAAATGGGATTCGTCGAGTTCGAGGGAGCTTTACCGCCGCATTGACGGAAGACCGCTGTACTTTACCCTGGATTTGGACGTGCTCGACCCCGCGTGCCTGCACGCTACGGGGAATCCCGAACCAGGGGGCTGGTTCTACCAGGACATGGAACGCTTGTTCGAGCTGCTGTTGGAGACGCGTATGGTCGCTGCGGACGTCGTTGAGTTGAATCCAAAACTCGATCCATCTCAGATGGGGGCAATAACAGCGTCGAAGATTGTACGAGAACTCTTACTGATTGTTGGACAGAACAGATAAAATAGTTGTGGACAGCGGATGGAGCCGGGCATATCTTAGACTCGGCTTGAAGTTGACACTCATGTTTGGGGCTGATAGAGTTAATATTGTAAGAAAGTCCGGGGCATAAGAATGAACGTGCCTACCCTTCAGTTTCGTCCACCTGCCTCAATTTTCATCTTAGTTTTGGCATTTGTCTTATGCTGCCCCCTAGTCTCCCTGGCAGACGAAACGCCCCCTAAACACGTTGTCAAAGGCGGCTGTCCGGACCTTATCGACTTGATCAAAGATTTGACTCCCGCTGTGGTGAACATTTCCATTGAGAGGCACATGCTCCAGAACAGTTCCACTGAGCCGCCTCCCCTGTTCCGGTCGAAGCCGGGGTCGCAGGAAGACCAATCGAAGAAAAACGATAAGTTCCAGTCTGATAGCGTAGGGAGTGGCTTTTTGTGCGATGCCTCGGGCCATATTGTGACCAATGCTCACGTGGTCGAAGGGGCCAGCAAGATTGTAGTCACACTCTCCACGGGAAAGGTTGTAGCTGCAAAGCTTGTGGCGATCCACCCTAAAGTCGACTTGGCCCTTCTCAAGATAGCCCCGCCTTATGCTCTGCAAAAGGCCAGGATAGGTGATTCGACCAATGTTCAGGTAGGCGAATGGGTTTTGGCCGTTGGAAATCCATTTGGCCTTGGTCGCACGGTCACAGTAGGAATAGTCAGCGGAAAAGGTCGCTTCCTGGGTCTCGGCCCGGACGACAACTTCATTCAGACGGACGCGTCCATTAACCCCGGCAATTCGGGAGGGCCGTTGTTCAACATGTCCGGGGAGGTGATTGGAGTAAATACCGCAATAATAGCTTCCGGAAAAGGAATCGGATTCGCAATTCCTTCCAACTACCTTACAGAGCTCACGCGTCTTCCCGGCAACGCGGACCTGGCAATCCGTGGCTGGCTAGGAATTTACGTAGAGGACGTCACATCTGAGCAGGCGAAGAAAATTGGACTGAGCACTCACAGAGGTACGTGGGTGGACGAGGTGCTGAACTCGACCCCTGCCCACAATGCCGGTCTCAAGAAGGGTGACCTCATCCTGGACGCGGACGGCAAAGCCATACGCAACGGACGTCACCTTTCACGCGTTATTTCTTCTTTCAGGCCGGGCGACATACTCAAAATGAAGATACTCAGGGGCAGGCAAGCCCAAATGGTCGATGTGGTGCTCGGTAAATCACCTGAATAGATCTTATTTCCAGCACCTGCTAGTCTGCTCGTTCAGGATTGAAGCCAGTTCCTCCACCGCGTTGTCAAGCCTATCGTTTACAACTTGATATCGGAAAACAGGGGCAAGTTCCATCTCATGGCCGGCATTGATCATTCGAATTCTGATTGAAGCCTCTGAATCCGTGCCTCTGCTGCGAAGGCGCTCCTCCAGAACTGCCATGTTCGGGACGGTGATGAATATTCCCACAGCACCTTTGAATTTACTGAATACCTCTCTTGCCCCTTCAACGTCTATGTCCAGGATCACGCTTCGGCCACTGTCCACCGCCTCCGAAACGAAAGCAGCGGGAGTGCCGTAAAGATTCCCGTGGACTTCCTTCCATTCGAGGAATTCGTTGTTCTTGATCATTGACTTGAACTGTTCCCGACTGACAAAAAAATAATCTACCCCTTGGGCTTCGTCTTTTCGGGGAGATCGAGTCGTGCACGAAATCGAGTAGAGCATATCCGGGAACATAGGTCGAATTCTGTTTATCAGTGTAGATTTTCCAGCCCCCGATGGAGCGGATATAACATATAGCGCGCCTTTGGCCATTTTCTTCCTCTTTATTCCTACGCAGCTTCGCCGCGGAGCACATTCCCTGGCAGACAAGGTCTCATAGGCCATAACATGATGTCCGGACATCCCCCTTCAGAAACTGAGGGCTCTTGCAGCCGTCTTGACCATCCGGGGGGGCTTACGACGGACGATTCACCGTAACTTGGCCCATCCGAGCAAGGGCTCCGAATTATCCGTGCCCAAGTCTCAGGGTTTTTGTCATGACATGGATCGTATGGCAGGTCAATCCGATTTAGGCTATAATGACTTCAGAAAATTTCTTGTCCGGTGACTCCTTCTCCAGGGCTGACTGTCAAA